>JAYUEB010000793.1:0-2779 GCA_043739525.1 Bdellovibrionales bacterium | reverse complement strand
CATCTATGAGATAATTTTCATTCAAACTAAAATTAAAATTGAGGCCTTCAAATACGACTTTTTGTTTAGATGGCAGAGCGTATTCATCACTCGACCTGTAGCACAGACTTAAATTACGGAGTTCAATTTTCTCGATAGGCCTGAAAGTCGTTTTCGACTTACGAAAATTGTTAAGTCTTTCATTTAGATTTTGAATCATAAAATCCCAAGCGAAATGAGTTTACTTAAATAAAACAAAGTCGTAACAACTAGATTAAATCCAGTGACATAGATAATACTGTTTACAACTGCTTTCGTAGTTACTTGAGGTACTTCATGCGCTGATTGTTTCACCAACAAACCTTGATAACAGCAGACAACAAAAATGATCATTCCACTAAATGAATTTTTTAAGAGAAATATCTCAACATCTTCTATCGTAAAGGCTTGTGCTAAGCTCTCAGCATAAAACGAAAATGGCATATCTTGCATAAATCTTGTCACGAGGTATCCGCCGATGAGAGCAATGACATTGAAGTAGAATGCGAGACACAGAACCGACAAGACTCCACCTAAAATTCGAGGAAACACAATATAGCTCAAAGGATTAATACCGACGCTCTCAAGTGCTTCCATCTCGCGATTTGCACGCATATTTCCGATCTCACTCGATACGGCTGTACCACTTCTTGCGATGACTATCAGAGCTGTCATGAGCGGACCAAGTTCTCGCACTATAATCATGACCATGAGGTTTCCGACGAAGGCGGCATTACCGATAAGGTTGAGTTGCGCGGTACTTTGCAAAATAATAATTGCACCACTTGCAAGAGCTAAAACTGTGATCAGCGGCATAGCCTGCCAACCCGTAAAATATATCTGCGCACTCACCACAGAAAAGATGGCTCTTAAACCCTGAGCTTGATCAAAGAGTGCCGCACGAAAAGCAAGGTAAACCATTTGTAACACACTCAGTGTGTACGTGATGGATCGAATCAGTCGATGACCAACGCTATCGAAGTAATTGAATATACCCGTCATATATTTATGAATCGGAAGTTTGGGCCAAAAACCCAATTGAAACGAGGTCTAGAGATTAAAAGGAATTCATTAGTAGGCCCAAAGCCAGTAAAAACCGCACTTGATAATTTCAAGACTTAGATCGTAAAAATTAGGTTCGACGGTGTATCCCACTACCGCCCTCGGAATGATGCGAATACTGGCTGGAAATTCTGAGTGAAAAGTTCTGAGTGCTCGATACATATGAATTCGAGAAGTCACGAGAATCACATCGCGACACCTGAGAGCTTGAATGATTGGAAGGCTTTGTTGAGCGTTACCAAAAGTACTGCGCGATCTTCTCTCCAGCACAACGTCTTGTTCGTGAACTTCAGGATAGTACGGCCAGAGAGGAAAGAGTTCTTTCAAATCGCTCATCGGATTTACACCTGATATGATCAGCTTTTGAACAGTCTTATGGGCTAGCAAATCAAAGCCCTCGCGAATTCGATTGGGTCCGCCAGTTAATACTAAAGCGCAGTCGCCGACGTTGTCTTCTGTCCATGAGTTGATATTTTGACTCAAAATCTTTTTGGCTTCTCCCGTATAGAGAAAAACCGCTAAGGCACTCACGAGTAAAAAGGCAATGAGAGCAACTTTGAGGACAAGGTTTGTTTTCAAAGATTATGCTTTCGCAATAACTTCAATCTCGACATTCACACCTTTGGGTAAAGCCGCAACTCCGATTGTACTGCGTGCGGGAGGATTCGATTTAAAGTATTTTCCGTAAACTTCATTCACCTGAGCGAAGTCATTCATATTTGTTAGAAAAATATTTGTTTTGATAATATCTGAAAATTTAAGATCTGCAGCCGTTAGGACTGCTTCGATATTTTTCATCACAAGCTCGGCTTGTTCCGCAATGCTAGCCTTCAAAACTTCGCCACTTTTAGGATTTATTGGGATTTGACCTGAACAAAATAAAAATCCATTGCTCATGACAGCCTGTGAATAAGGACCTACAGGGGCAGGCGCATTCTCAGTTAGAATCACTTTAGTTGTGCTCACGTTTTCTCCTTTTTTTTATAATTATTTTGTGCAATTAAATCTCGATACATCGGATAATACAAGTCTTCTGACATCTCGATATGAAGATCTGGCTGTGGACTACTTTCTGAAAACTCAACCGGTGCGCCTGAAACCAATGCTAGCGGAGTTTGCTCGTTTGACTCCCCCATCATCATCACCGCGGCACTTGCAATGCCGTCTAAGAGATTAATCTGGGTCATTTTAAGCTTTTGACCAAAGATATCCTGCTCACCTATTAAATTCAAAATAGGTTTAAATCCAAAGCAAGCCAGCCCACAACCCAAAACCCCAACTCTCAGCGGCAAAGTACGCGAATCTGAAATCAAAACGCCAAATGCACTAAGGCCCAATCTCTTTTTTAGACCTTGATACAGCTTCTGAGCGGATAAAAAGGGATCCTTTGGCAGCAGAATATAGTCACCTGTCTCTGAGTTAGAAAGGTCAATACCTGAGGTCAAAATGAGAAGGCCATGCTTGATTGTGAGATGGCAAGACTGTCCGACCTCACCGAGATAGACATCTGCCTCGGATTTTATCAATTCTTCTTTAGTCGTGTCTCCTTGAGTGACGAGTTGTCCCTCGGCAAGGCTTAAGAGTTTAGAAGTCACAACGAGAATTTTTCGTTCCAAAGAAATTCCAGATAAATTGGAGGCAATAAATTCTTCTAAATTTTGATTCGCTTTAAAAACTTCTGTTCTTAAAGTTCGAACAC
>JAYUEB010000792.1:0-8350 GCA_043739525.1 Bdellovibrionales bacterium | reverse complement strand
CCACTTACTTGGACGATGGCGATTGCTTTTGTCGTTCTTTTCTCACTCAATAATTTGAGTATTACAGTTGGTTATCACCGATACTTCGCCCATCGCAGTTATGAAGCTCACCCTGTTTTGCAACTCATTCTGTTATTTTTCGGGACTGGCGCATTTCAAGGAACCGTCTTGCAATGGGCGACAGATCATAGACGTCATCACTTTAAAGTGGACAGCGACGAAGATCCTTACAATATTAACAATGGCTTTTGGTACGCACATATTGGCTGGATGTTTTTAAAAGACAGACCTCAATATCATGGCCGCTATGCTGTTGATCTTGAGCGCAATAAAATTTTAGCTTTTCAACACAAACACTATGCCTGGCTAGCGACCCTCATCGGATTTATTTTGCCTGGTTTATTGGGAATGGCCCTGGGTTTTGGTTTTATTGGTGGCTTTCTCATTCTCGGTCTCTTACGAATTGTTCTGACTCAGCATTCGACCTTTTTTATCAATTCTCTTTGCCATTATCTGGGAAGACGTCCCTATAGCGATCAAATTACCGCGCGCGATAGTATTATCATGGCCTTTTTAACTTTCGGCGAGGGCTATCATAATTACCATCACCGCTTTCAACTCGATTATCGCAATGGTATACGTTGGTACCATTGGGATCCGTCAAAATGGATGATTCAGTCTTTTGCATACCTCCAACTCGCAAGCAAACTTAAAACTGTTTCTGAGCCTGAAATCTTGAAGGCACGTATTACGATGGATGAAAAAATTATTCTCTCTCGTGGAGCAAAACACGAAACCGTGATGGCCCTCAAACAAAAGCTCGAAGACGCACAAAATCGTCTCAAAGCTCTTCGCGAAGAATACCGTCTTGAATATATGCGGCTTAAAACAAATGTCCAAAATCAATCTCGCGAAAGATTTTTACATTTGAAAGCAGAACTCGCATTAGCAAAACGTGAGTTCCAGGCCGCTTACGAACAATGGTTGCTTTATGTTAAAAATTATTCTCGTATGAGCCAGATTACGGCTTCGTAAACTATTTGATTGCACAGCAAATTATTTTGAGCGACCTTAATTAAATGCGATCCTTTCTCATTGCTGCCCTGTCGAGTCTGCTCATCTGCTCTATTTTACTCATCTATGGGCTTGAGTGGCTGACCAGGAGACATGTCGATCCTATAATCCACTACAACATCATGGCTGAGTCCTCGGTATTCAATGATTATCGTGATGACAATGAATTCTTAAAAAATCAAAAGATCTTTGATTTCAGCCGCTCCGGTCGCAAATCTGAAGGAGAAGACGCGGGCCCTAAACTCAATCCTATGCTTCATTGGGCTCCCGAATATCCTGGATTTAATCAACACGCTATTGTAGCTCACGATATTCAAGACCACATCTTACGTATCGGTCGGAACTGGAACCTTCACACAAGTACCTTTCGAGTTTTTTTTGATCGCGATCGGGTTGACCTCAAAATATTTAACGACATCGCAAAATACTCTTATTGGGACGTTGAAAAAAACAGCCCGATCTCTGTACTCATCAAAGAAAATGTCGCTCTTTCGCCAGACACCATCCCCCGTATTAACAGTCTGGATATCATCGCTCTCTGTAAACTTCGCCTTATTTCGGCTATTTTTAAAGAGGACTACCTGCAAGCACTTAAAGACGTTCGCAAATTTTCTGAGCTTCTTTTAACAACAGAAAATTACAGTTTAGAGCTCACGGCACTTTCAATTTTCGAGGCGGAGCACACGGCCTATGTCCTCTTTTCTGAAAATGGTTGGCTGAAGCCTACTGATTGGACTCCAATTGACAGCAACACGACAAGAAGAGCCAGCAGAGCCATTAAGGCGACGAAGAGCCTTTTGAGGTTTTGGACACCTTCCCCAATTTTGAAACAGATATTTTTGTCGGGCCAAAATCCAATCGGATTTTGCGCTGCTGCTGGCGAAGCCCTACCCCAAGAGTTTGCTTTGGAGCCAAAAATGACCTCTCACTTCATTTTCGAGAGAGACTATTCACAAAACTATCAACTTCTAGAGGAGATATGGGCCCGAGTAAAAGAAAATTGCCACCAAGACTATCTCGCACATTCTAAGCCTGAAGATAACTATGTCATCAATGGTTTCACAGGCGGATTTCTCGGTTATCTGCCCTATTCGCGAAAGCTTTTCGGCCTCTCTCAAAGCGCTGACCGCTTCGAGGGCTTCAGAGAGTATTCTTCGGTCACGAATTGATTGACACACTTCGCCCCCACATATAAAAAAAGCCCAATAAAAAGCGAGGGCCTATGAAAGTTAGAGAGTTCATTAATCACCATTATCGTCACTTTAATTCTGCAGCACTTAAAGATGCTTGCGTTGCCTACGAGGCCCACATCAATAAGGGTGGCAAAATGCTCGTGACTCTCGCAGGCGCCATGAGCACGGCCGAACTTGGACTTTCACTCGCTGAGATGATACGTCAAGATAAAGTCCATGCCATTTGCTGTACGGGCGCCAATCTAGAGGAAGATGTCTTCAACCTCGTTGCACATGACCACTACGTGAGAATTCCGAACTATCGTGACCTCACCCCTCATGATGAAGAGAAACTTCTCGATAAACATTTGAATCGCGTAACTGATACCTGTATCCCCGAGGAAGAAGCGATTCGAAGAATTGAAAAAGCCGTTCTGAAACAGTGGCAAAATGCGGATCAAAGTGGCGAGGCCTATTTTCCACACGAATTCATGTACCGCATCTTGCGATCAGGCGAACTCAAACAGTATTACCAAATTGATCCAAAGGATTCTTGGCTCCTCGCTGCTTGCGAAAAAAATCTGCCAATGATCGTTCCTGGATGGGAAGATTCAACTCTCGGAAATATTTTTGCTGGCCACGTCATCGAAGGCGATATCAAGAAAGTTCACACCGTTCGCACGGGTATTGAATATATGACTGAACTTGCAAGCTGGTATACCGAGACGACAAAAAAATCGAGTGTTGGTTTTTACCAAATCGGCGGCGGTATCGCGGGTGACTTCCCAATCTGTGTTGTGCCAATGATTCACCAAGATTTGAAACGTGACGATGTTCCTCTTTGGGGTTACTTCTGCCAAATTTCAGATTCGACCACGAGCTATGGTTCCTACTCTGGAGCCATTCCAAATGAGAAAATTACTTGGGGCAAGTTAGCAGTCGATACACCTCGCTATGTGATCGAAAGTGATGCGACTATATGTGCGCCACTTATGTTTGCTTATTTACTTAACTGGTAAAAGATACAGGCATAAAGCTCATCGTGAACTGCATAATTCGCATTTCACGATGAGTCTATCGTTTAACAATATTTAGTATAATCAAGTACATGCCTGTTTTCAATATCTCAAAATACTTTACAATGTAAATTTTGAAAAGTTCCCTAGTCTTGTATTCGTCATCGCTTTTCCGATAATAAGAACATCTTTAAACAAGGAGCTTTAAGATGCGTTTTTATTTCTTGTCTCTTCTTTTGCTAGCGGGCTTATTTTCATGTTCGCCTGACAATTTAAATAAATCAGATGTCACTGCTTCGTCTGCTAAAGATTATACGATTACGCGAGAGTTTCAGCGAGTTGTTCGCTACAACTGCGCAGGACAAGCGATTTCGGATCAAACTGAAACTGTATCTCCACCTAACATCTTTGTTCAAATTTCACCGCAAAATGCCTACCATCTTGACCACGCAGAATACCTCGATCTCTCAACCAACAGCAGTCCTGGTTGTATAGTTTCGCAAACGCAATTTTCGATTGATACCTCACCCACAGCTTGCAATATGCAAGTCGCAGTTGGCCTTAACCAAATAAAGTATTCGTTTTTTTATTGCGACGGCTATACACAAAAGCCAGATGGCACTCAAGTTTGCGCGACCCCTATTCACATGGATGAAACAGGCACACTTTATATCAACGTAAAATATCAAGAGACAACACTGCAAGGTGAAACGGACGTCAAACCTCAAGCCTCAGACTGCCCGTCTCATTAGAGCCTTAAGGCCAATCGAGTTCGAGCTTTGGTTCTTCTGGCTTGAGAGGAGCTTTGAACTCACCTTCTTCTCGTAAGAAATCGAGACCCAGTTTTTTATCCAATATACTTTTAAGAGCCAAAATCACTCGTACTAAACTTGGCTTGATTGGATCAATTTCATCGATGACAACTCTTCCCCAAATTGGATAAATAAAACCAGGACGAACAATTTGATCGGCAAGTAAGTTTTGAGAATCATTCGGCCCAAGCGAACGCAAACTATGGTATGACTTTTTATAATAGACTGGAATGTGTTTTTCAAAACAGATTGGCAAGAGTGTGACATTCACACTTTGTTTGAGCGCCGTGAATTCGGATCCACCCCTCCAAACTGGATTTGATTTTGAACTGAGTAAGAGATTTTGAAAATATTCTCTCTGAAAAATCGCTCGAATTTTTGCAAAAGCTCTCGAAAAATAATGACTGAGAATTTGATCAGCTTTGAGCGATCCTGAAACGCTTCCGGCAATATTGATCCAGCTGCAAACACTGTGAAGGTCATAGCGTTTGTTTTTTTCATTCATTTTACTAAGTAAACTCATCTCAAGTGAGCCTCGTCCAAAACTAATGATAACCTTTTTGCTGTGACTAGCCTGAATCGCCTCGCCTATGAGTTGAGCGTTTTGTAAAATATTATTGTCACTTAAAGTAACGAGCTCATTCCAATCAAGACCAATCTCCTCAAGCCATGAGCCGATGACATCAACGTGCGCGCCCCATTTTGAAAGGCTCTGGTTTGCACTCGATACAATCCAAATTTCGATTGGACTTTTGTTTTCAGCCAAATCGAGACGATCCACCTTTTGAGTTCTGACAAATTCAATGAAGTTTTTTTGCTCAAGAGAATTGAGGACGGCCTCGTAGAGTAAAAAAGCAACCTGATCCGAGCCTTGCTTTTGGGACCAAGACTGCAAGACGTCCGCGCTCGGAATCTCACCATTCAATTCTCGAATCAGTTCTAGATTTCTGAATTTGATCAGCGAAAGCTTCGCTTCGTGATCCAATGCGTGGCCTTTTTTACTACTCACTCGGTTTTTGCCTCGCCGGGCGATTTTTTAATCTGAGCTCGGCTCTTCATTTCGCCTTCACATACGCTTAACTTGTCATCAAATTCATCTTGTTTTTTCATTAAGATTCTCTTGTATTCAACAAATCTGGCAATACGATCTTTTAAAAATTCTTCGGATACTCCTACCAGACGATCTTTCTCATCTAGACCTACGTTAAAAGACTCTTCTTTATCGGTGATGCGATCAAGGGGCTCTGTCCACATGAGGGTACCATTTCCACCATTTTCTCGAGCCGCTAAATGAGTCTGACAAGTTTTGAGCGCGCCAAAAAGACCTGTTGAACCATATTTTCGACTTCCATAAACTCGATCTTCAAGTTCATAAACTTCAAATTGAAGACGTCTCAATTCCTCATTCATCGAAACTTTTTTCTGCCAAATCATATCGCCGTCTTTATTGAGTCCAATGTTTTCACTTTGGGTGACGCCATCTGAGTTGGTCATTTTGCTCTCAATCTTTTCAGCTTTATTTGGGTTATGGCTGCAGCCAAAAACGAAAGCAACAAGCAAATAGGTCCAGCGAAATTTGAAGGTCTTCATGAAAGCTCCTTGGAAGACGATGGGGAAATTTTCGTCCTCGGGATTCAACGCTAACGAGGCACTTTCAGTTTAGCAACTAGTACCGCAGCGCATGAGTTCAAGCATTAACGAACACATTAATTCCAAGATCTCTCCTGGTCCTTCATCTATGATGAGCTCGCCTGGATAAAAAAGTTGTTTGCCAATGACGCATTATCTGTAAGACTTAGTCCATAAGTGTTTAGGTTAATAACGGAGGTTTCATCATGAGTTCACGCATCATATTAGTTTTAGCTGGCACGTTTTTGCTATTAGGCAATTCGTGTTCAATGTTTAGCTCGTCTCCTGATACAAAAGAAACCGCCGAAGCCGCAGCTAAAAAAGACGCAGATAATATCGCATCTGACACTGGACTAGATGGAGCTCCTACAGCTGGAACTGGTGATGCCGGACTCGATATGGGTGCCCCTCCAACAAAAGCTTCGGGACCTGAAAAAACTTTGTTCGACCGCATCGGGGGCAAAGATGTTTTAGTTAAATTCTCTTCTAAATTTGTCGATGCACTCGCCGCAAATCCAAAACTTTTATCAAACCCAAAAATTGCGGAAGGAATGAAAAAAGATCAAGGTAAGCACAAAGCCGGTATGGCGGAGTATCTTTGCCAAATTTCAGGTGGACCATGCAAATACTCTGGTCCCTCAATGAAAGACGCCCACAAAGCCGCTGGAGTGACTGCAGACGACTGGAAAGTCATGGGCGGTCTCTTCATTAAAACTCTCCGTGAAATGAACGTCGGAAAAAATGAGCGCAAAGAACTTGCGAATTTAGTATCCATGTCAAAATATGATGTGGTCGGCGGACAGTAAGAGAAACGGAAAATTTCAGGCAGCAGCACGCAGTCATCTGTTTGCGGCCGCAGTTTCGGTCGGCAGATATACGTTTGCCAGCCCCAGCATAATTAAAAATTGAGATGCTCTAGAATTGCCAGTGAATCAAGGTCAGGCAAACTGATACCTGATAACTGTGACAGTAACTGACATCAGATGACCGCGAGCCGCTGCCTGATTTTTTGGATCCCATAACTCGGTCGAGTCATATATTTGCAAGCAGACCTCGAGCAAGCGTGAAGCGTTTTTCTCGGTTCCTCCGAAAAAATGCTCGCGAGGGCAGGAGCCCGAGTCTGCTTGCGAATGTATGACTCGACTAAATTGCGTTGAGCTCTTTAACTTTAAGATCTTCAATCGCCAGGAAACTCTTCGACGTCGCGGATCTAAAAGCTCGCTCGTAGGACTTCGGTAGATTTGGCTTTAGGAGATCCCCTGCATTCAGATACTCAAAAATTTCTCCGTAATGTTTCACCGAAAGTGAATCCACTCTTCTCATAAGATGAAACGGCCTAAGATCCTTTGAATGCTTAACTCCCATTGCGCCCATGATTTCGGTTGCAGCTTTCACCGTTTCAAATTGGTAGTTTTTGACTCGTTCTGATTTGGATACGATATCAAGACCACTGACAAGTTCAGGATCGTTCGTTGTGATTCCGACAGGGCATGTATTGGAATTACATCTCAGCGCTTGAATACAGCCGATCGCCAGCAACATTCCTCGAGCCGAATTACAAATATCGGCACCCATTGAAAGTTTAGCTACAATATCAAATCCCGTTGTGATTTTACCGCTTGCGATAACCCTAATATGTTTTCTTAAATCAAAACCAAGTAAGGCATTGTGAACAAACACAAGCCCTTCCGTTAAAGGGCAACCAACCGAATTTGAAAACTCAATTGGAGCCGCTCCAGTTCCACCTTCGCCACCATCGACCGTGATAAAATCAGGTAGAATTCCGGATTCTCTCATAGCTAGGCAAAGAGCAATAAACTCGCGACGTTTTCCGACGCAAAGTTTGAAGCCCACTGGTTTTCCTCCAGAGAGGTCTCGGAGTTGCTTGATAAAAGCCATCATTTCAAGGGGCGTTGAGAAAGCCGTGTGCCAGGGCGGAGAAATCACGTCTTTACCCATTTCAACACCACGAATTTGAGCGATCTCAGCACTTACTTTTGATGCCGGCAAGATTCCGCCATGGCCAGGTTTTGCACCTTGAGAAAGCTTAATCTCAATCATTTTAATGTGGGGATGAACGGCCGTTGCCGCAAACTTCTCTGGAGAAAATTTTCCATCAAGGTCACGACATCCAAAATAACCTGTTCCAACCTGCCAAAGGAGATCTCCCCCCTGTTTTAAGTGGTAAGGAGAACAAGAACCTTCGCCCGTGCTGTGGTAAAATCCACCCTTTTTTGCACCTAGATTAAGTGCTTCAACCGCATTTGAACTTAAAGCACCGTAGCTCATTCCGCTGATGTTAAAAATCGCAGCGTCATACGGCTGTTTGCAGAGAGGCCCACCAATACGAACGCGCATATCGTGATTGACGTGAACTGGGGCGATTGAATGATTCACCCATTCGTAGCCAATTTCATAAACATCTTTCTGAGTTCCAAACGGAACTGTATCACGTTCTTTTTTTGCACGTTGATAGACAACCGATCTCTGTTCACGGCTAAAAGGTTTGCCATCTGAGTTACTCTCAATGAAATACTGATTAATTTCTGGTCGAATCATTTCAAGCATATATCTGAAGTGCCCAACGACTGGAAAATTTCTACGCACCGAATGCTTTTTTTGAAAGTAATCGCGAAGCCCAATGATG
>JAYUEB010000791.1:0-8353 GCA_043739525.1 Bdellovibrionales bacterium | reverse complement strand
TCTCGATACCGGTCGTCCAGTCAAGTCGGCCGAAGTTGCGATCTACAATTCAGAAGGAGATGTCCTGACAAAAGGTAAGACTGATCAGGATGGAATTTTAAAAATTGGTGCTGTCGATTATCCTTGCGGGTTCAAGCTCAATACTCATGATGAAGAGAGCGAAAGCTGGCAAGGAAATCAAAATAGAACATGTGAAGTTTTCGCCTTTGCCAAAAAAGATGACGACTTCTCTTTTGTCTCAAACCTTTGGTCACACGGAATCGAAGAGTATCGCTTTAATCTCAGCCGTGAATATTTGGCCCCACAATGGGGACCAATCGTGGTGCACACGATTTTGAATCGAAGTCTTCTTCAAGCCGGTGAAAAAATTCAGATGAAACATGTCTTGCGTGAGCACGGTCTTGAGGGCTTTCGCAAAATGAACTCGCGTGTTCTCCCGCAGCGAGTTTTGATTGTTCATCAAGGTAGCCAAAAGACTTTTACGCTGCCGTTTCAGTACAATGAGCAAAACGGTACTGCGCTCAATGACTTTCAGGTTCCAAAAGACGCACCCCTTGGCATTTATTCGATTTATCTTTCTAACAAAAAAGAGATGCCAAAAAAAGAAACCCGTGAGAACGATCCGTTCGATTGGTCTGCAAAACCAACTGGAAGCTTCACTGTTGGCGAATATCGCCTCCCGCTCATGAAAGCAAACGTCAAAATTCAAGGTGAAAAATTAGTTCGTCCGAAAGAAGTAAAAGTCGATTTATCAGCAAGTTATATGTCAGGAGGACCGGCTTCGGGTCTTGATGTGAAAGTTCGCGCATTAATCACGCCAGGCTATTTTTCCCCTGATGTACCAGGTGGCTCGGACTATTCGTTTTTTGCTGAGCCAGTTGGTGTTGGTCTTGTTGACAGCGAAGCACAGGCTCAAAGAGACGAGCAGAAGATGCTCAAAGTACAAAGTCTTAAATTAAAACCGGATGGCGGAGTGCTTGCAGTTATAGATCGTATTCCTCCTGTGAAAAAGATCGAGAAGATCAACATTGAAATGGAATATCATGACCCGAATGGCGAGGTGAAGACTGCATCGAGTGAGAAAGATTTGTTCCCGTCTGAAATGATTGTTGGTTTGCGTTCAGATAGTTGGATCGCAAAACCAGGTAAGGTTTCGGCTGCTGGAGTGATCACAAACACTTCTGGTAAAGTTTTGCCAGGAGCTCCATACACAGTTGAAGCCTTCACAACCAATTATATCACTCATCGAAAGAAGCTCGTTGGCGGGTTCTATTCTTATGATTCAAAGACTGAGACCGTATCGCTTGGTAAAGTTTGCGAAGGAAAAAGCGATTCTCTCGGCCATTTTGTTTGTGAGGCGACGAAGCTACCGGCGGGGAATGTGATTCTTCAGGCGAAAGTGACAGATCCAAAAGGTCAGTCAACCTACGCATCTGTTTCGATGAATGTTTTTGAGTCCGGTGAGGACTCTTGGTGGGCACCGACAGATAGTGATCGGATTGACTTACTTCCCGAAAAAAATCGCTACGAGCCAGGCGAGACGGCAAAAATTGTAGTGCGCTCTCCATTTCCAACTTCAACAGTGCTCGTGACTATCGAGCGTGAAGGAGTGATGGAATCTTTCGTACGCGAAATCAAGAGAGATCAATCGACGATTGAAGTCCCAATTAAGGGAAATTATGCGCCGAATGTTTTCGTTTCGGCCTTAGCACTTCGAGGACGTGCGGGTGAAGTGCAACCGACTGCCTTGATCGATTTAGGTAAACCTGCGATGAAACTTGGCATGGTTGAGCTTAAGGTTGACTGGAAGATTCATGAGTTGAAGGTCAACTTAAAAGCTGACAAGCAAAAATATAAAACCCGTGACGTTGCTGAAATTCAAATTCAAGTTAAAACCGCCAGCGGTGAAAAGCTTCCAGCGGGAGCAGAAGTCGCGGTTGCAGCGATTGATGAAGCTTTGTTAAAACTAAAATCAAATCCGAGTTGGAATATTTTAGAAGCGATGCTTGGTCAAAGGTCTCTTGCCGTTGATACGAGCTCGTCTCAAAACCAGATTATTGGTAAACGTCACTTTGGAGCCAAAGCGAAACCTCCAGGTGGTGGCGGGGGATCCATGTCGGGTGATACGCGAGAACTTTTCGAGGCAATGTTACTTTGGGAACCGAGCCTTAAGCTTGATTCGAATGGCGAAGCTAAGATTAAGGTTCCACTCAACGATTCCATCACAAGTTTTCACATCGAAGCAATCGCTCTCGCGGGATTAAGTCTTTTTGGGGATGGCCATACATTAATACAATCCACCAAGGACCTTATTCTCTATTCCGGATTTGCGCCGCTCGTGCGAGACGGTGATTTTGTTCATAACAATTTGACTCTTAGAAATACAACGGCGTCGCCTATGGAAGTCAGCCTTAAAGTGACGAGTCCAGATGTTTTGAATCTTCCAAATTTCGAAACTGTTAAGCTTGGTGCGAGTGAAGCTAAGACAGTCGATGTGAATGTTCATGTACCAGTTGTAAAAAAAGAAATAGAGTTTCAGATTCAGGCCGTTGATAAAATGAGTTCTGCAAAAGATGCAATGAAATTTAAGGTTAAATTTCAGCCGGCAGTTCCTGCACACGTGATGCAGGCGACTTTAGTGCAAATTGAAAAGCCAATGAATATTCCAGTTCAGCAACCAAAGGATGCAATTCCAAACATGGGCGGTCTTCATGTTGATGCCAGCGAGACTCTCGTAGCGGGTCTTGCGGGTGTTAAATCTTTTATGGAGGACTATCCGTATTCTTGTTTGGAACAAAAAGTTTCTCAGGCAATTACAGCTGAAAATCGCAAGGTAACTGAGGCATTAATTCAAGAGATTCCTGCGTATTTTGATTCTGAGGGATTGCTTAAGTTTTTCCCGAGCTCGATTTGTGGATCGGCTCAACTCACCCGGTATGTCGGTAAAATTCTTTTAGCGAATGGCTATGCGATTCCGGATGCGACAAAGACAAAAATGCTTGCCGGCATGCAAAGTTATCTTAACGGCAATTATAGTTGTCGAAGTTGGTGGGATGACCTCGTTCGCAATATTTATCGTGATCAAGAACGTATTCTGTTAATGGATGCTCTTTCTGAATTCAAAGCTTTCAATGTTTCGGATTTGAGCTCAGTACAAATCACACCTAATTTATGGAAAACAGAAACATTGGTTGCTTGGTTTCATCTTTTGAAAAGAGAGCAAGCGATCCCAGGTCGCGAAGCTCATCTCAAGCAAGCTGAGAATATTCTGAGGGCACGTGTGAATTATCAAGGCTCTTTAATGAATCTTCAAGGCGACCTTGATTGGGAAGCTCAATGGAGACTCTTCTCTTCGCGAGATCAAGAAGCAATGGATGTCTTAGCGGTTTCGGTCGAAGAGCCAAGTTGGACGAGTGATGCCGGGAAAATGGCGAGAGGTATTGTCGCAAGACTTCACAGAGGAATTTGGGATTCAACTATGGCAAATGCATGGGGCGTAACAAATTTAAGAAAGTTCAGCGCCAAGTTTGAAAAGGATAAAGTGACGGGAACTTCGCAAGTCGCATCCCACAAACCAATCGCAAGCTTTGATTGGAGCAAAAATCCTCATGGAGAAGAAAAGATGCTAGCTTGGCCAGAAGGCTCAGTTACCGCGCCAGTGAATGTCAATTTATCACATTCTGGTCAGGGCAAACCTTGGATGTTGCTACAAACTTTGTCGGCAATCCCACTTAAAGCTCCACTTGAGTTTGGTTATAAGATTAATCGCAAGGTGACTCCAGTCATGCAGAAAAAGCCAGGACAATGGAGTCTCGGTGATGTTGCCAATGTGGAATTGACTATCGTTGCTCGCGCCGATCAGGCTTGGGTCGTTGTTCGTGATCCGATTCCGGCGGGTGCAAGCCATTTGGGAACAGGTTTGGAGGGAAGCTCAGCGATTTTAGATCAGGCACCTAAAAAATCCAAAAATTCAGATGGTCCTAGCAGTTGGCCAACGGAGTTTGAAGAGAAATCGCAGGCTTCCTATATTTCATATGCGGCCTACCTTCAAAGAGGAAGTTACGTCATGAACTATCGAATCAGACTTAATTCGGCCGGTGAGTTTCGGCTTCCGGCGACACGAGTTGAAGCGATGTACTCACCTGAAACTTTTGGAGAGGCGCCAAATGCGAATTGGTCTGTGGCTCCTTAGTTTTGCTTTTTTAGGAATAGTTGCAGACGGACTCTTCATTGGTTTGAAGACGCCGGCGGCAACATCCTTTGAGAAACTTCATAAGTCCTATCAAGCTTCTGATGTTCTTATTTTGGATCGCAATGGGCTTCCGCTTGATGTGGTTCGAGTGAATGATCAGCATCGCAGTCTTGCCTGGACCGAGTGGGATCAGGTAAGTCCTATTTTTCAAAATCTACTCGTTCGAGTTGAGGATAAAAGATTCTATCGACATCATGGTGTCGATGAAATCGCGATTCTTCATTCTGTTTGGCAATCCGCTCTTGGAAGAAAACCTCGAGGAGCAAGTACCATCACGATGCAGCTTGCAGGTCTTATGCATCCGACTAAACGGCATGAGAGCTTTTTTAAAAGTCTCACTCATAAATTTCAACAGATTATTCTTGCACGAAAAATCGAAAAATCTTGGAGCAAAAAAGAAATATTGGAAGCTTACGTGAATAAAATTTCTTTTCGTGGAGAGTTGGTAGGTATTGGGGCTGCAAGTTTTGGTTACTTTAATAAGTCTCCAGTAGCCTTGGATGAACAAGAGTCGGCAACTTTGATTGCTCTCATCCGTGCTCCAAATGCGAGCGGGAAAAGAGTCGCCGCCCGAGTTTGCCAAATTTTATCTGAAAGTAAATGTACGGAGCTCGAAGCTAAAGTGAATGCGGTTTTAAAAGAGGACTATCATATTTCGAGGAATATGGATTATCTTCCTGTCTCGTCAAAGTATATTTTTGAAAATGCGAATTTGCCAGATGAGCCGACGAATTTGAAGACAACTCTAGATCTGCGTATTCAAGAATTGGCTTTGCAAACGCTCAGAGAACAGTTGAACGAGTTAAAAGGCAAAAATGTAAATGAAGGCGCGATCGTCGTTCTTGACACTAAAACCGGAAAGGCGTTGGCCTATGTGGGTAATCCAGGACCAAGATTAACTGCCTATCCGCGTGTGGATGGAGTGCAAGCAAAAAGGCAAGTGGGTTCAACGATCAAAGCCTTTGTCTATGCAACTGCGTTTGACCTTAATTTACTGAATTTGAACTCTCTCTTAGAGGATTCGAAAGCGGACATAGCTATAGAGGGTGGCCGAGTTTATCATCCTAAAAATTATGACCGCGTTTTTCGTGGATATGTTGGAGCAGGTGAGGCGCTTGCTTCGAGTTTGAATGTTCCTGCAGTTCGAACTCTCGCTTTGGTGGGTGAGCGGCGAGTGATTGATAATTTAAAAAAATTGGGTTTCACAAGTTTGCAAGACGAAGAGTTTTACGGTCCGAGTCTTGCACTGGGAAGTCTTGATGCAAGTCTTTGGGAAATGACTCAAGGATATCGCCAAATTTCTCAATCGAAAATTTTTAGTCAAAATACGAGTGACCAAATATTTCAGGCCTTGGCTTTACCTGAGTACAGAAGACTGACTTTTGGTATTGATAATGTTTTAACTCTTCCTTTTTTAGCGGCCGTTAAAACAGGTACTAGCAAAGATATGAGAGACAACTGGTGTATCGGCTGGACACCTGATTATACCGTGGGAGTATGGGTCGGTAACTTTAGCGGACAATCGATGTGGAACGTGAGCGGCGTAACAGGTGCAGCTCCGATCTGGAGAAAACTTATGTTGGCACTTCATCCGAATCCGCCTCAGCAGCAAGCGCTTCACTACGAAGAGCCAAAGCAGGCCATCGTTCATCGAAGTATTACGCGTATTCGCTATCCCGTAGAGGATATGCATGTAGGTCTTGATCCTGATATTCCAAAGCGGTTTCAAAAGATGCCAATTGAAATTGAGAATCCCCAAAAAGGACAACGTCTTTTTTTAAATGACGTTGCCTTAGGAGCTTCTCGCGACACCCTCTTATGGTCACTCAAAAAGGGTAGGCAACGCCTTGCTTTAAAATCGGCAAGTGGCGAGATTATTGACCAAGTCCGATTTGAAGTTCGTTAATCTCGTAAAATGAGACTGTCAGGTCCGCTTTCAAAGTACATTCTGATATTCTCGTAATATACGGCTGGCTTTTTGGGATTGTCATTTGCTTGTAAGACATCAATCGAGGCACTCCACCAATTTTTTTGCGATTCAACAGCCCATTCGCGAAACTTCGATTCGCTCATTTCAACTAGCTGACCGTTAATATCAATCATGAACATTCCGCTGTCTTTTTCTTTCAATAAACGATCAATTTTTTGAGTTGTTTCTAACTGTTTAGCACGATCTTTCCAGACCGACTTTGATGTTGATTGGTGTGCGACACCATCGAGAACAACTGTTTGAAACTTAAGATCGGGACGCGCAAGACGGACACTTCGAACTGTGCTGTAATACTGTGCGGGAGCAACTACGGTGTCGCTTCCTGAAATGACCATTATGACTTCAGATCCTTTTGGAAGATTTGCGATATTTGCAGCCGTATCTTGTTCAAGAACTCCGGTGATCAACATTTTTGTTGATCGACCACGAAGCTCATCACTAAAAATTCCCGGATGGGCAAGCTCAAGTGCTTTTTCAAGTTGTTCGTGAACTTTTCGGTCGCCCTGGCCGGCTTGGATGCGGTTCATGGCTGCTTGCATTTGCTGACTGAGTTCGCGCATGGCCTGACCCATCGTTAAATCTCCAGTTGGGCGTATTCCCGGCGAAATGAGAACTAATTTGAAATGTTCTTGTTCGATTCCTGGATGTGCTTTTTTGATTTGTGCAAACATCGAAGGACTGTAACCTTGATTGCTCAACATCGTCGACATGAGCCATCCGCCATATGATAGACCTGCAAACGACCAAGTTGGATGTTGAATTTTGATGCCATGGGGAGCTGCAATCGAATCAATGTTCTCGGTCGCATACGCAAAAAGGTTTAAATAATCTTTTTGTAAATCCTCAGGTTTGAAGCGAGTCTCTTTAAGTTGAACTTTTTTATACGGGATCAAGGCCAACAGGTCATTTGTATAACGAACAGCTGCAGGCATTGTCTCTCTAGTGTGTTTCGCTTGCGTAGCTGCTTTTTGATATTCGTTGATAACAAAAGCTGCACCGTGCCCTCGGCTTGGAGCAAAAATGATTGCCATATTATTTTCTTCTGCGGTTTTTTGAAGAACAGGCAATTCATCTTGCGGACGCAATGCCTTTTCGGCCGTCTCAAACAATCCCGAAGCGTAAACACGAACTTCTTTTACGCTCTTAGATGCTCGACCCTTTTTTAGCTTTGGAAAAATCCAAACCTCTTGAAAAAAAGTTCCTTCGCTATCTTGGCGCCAATTATGAGTGATGCCCGAGATGCCTTCAGTTGTGAATAGCTTTTGAAGCTGCTCAAGACTTATGGGCTCGCCCTTAAATTCGGTCTTAATCCAATTATAGAGCTTTTCCATCTCGAATTCGTTAAGGACACCTAATGGCTTAACTGGCTCCATACGGGCTATGGTAGCGGCATGTAAATCATCAATGAATAAGGCGCACTTATTCACCTCAGCCTGAGCTTGAAAACTTAGTAACTGAAGACTCAGAGATGAGAGAGCTAAATAGGAAACAAGACATCGCATCACTGACCTCGAATATGTGAAAGTACAAATAGGTTCATTTTTTAATGTTGCATATCAGAGACCTAAACTTATTTTCTGAGTTTAGAAAAATAAGAAGCCGAGAACTAAGCTAAAAAGCTAGAGATTCTAAGGCTATTATAAACTTTGAAACTGAATCTAAGTGATTAGAGTTATTGCTTTTTTTTGAGGAGGAGGCGTCTAAATACTCGTCAAAGAGACGTTTTAGGTTCTTAAATCTCGTTTAGCTGATGAGATCTGTAAAACAAGTCGATCCCGTGAGGTAAATCATCAATTTCTCGTAAAAATAAAGTAATGGAGTCAGAAGAAAATTTCTTGGCTGTTTTGCAGGTAGTGTATTTTCCATCGTTTTCTCCTAGTGCTTTTGTTCAATTCTGATTTTTTAACTTCAAGACTTGTGCCAGCAAATTCGCAATTTGAAAGTCGATAGCTTGAGTTTGGAATAGGCCGACTTAACATCCCACGCGCATTTGGAACAAATAAAGTCACTTAAAGCACCCGTTTGTCTTGCTTAAAGCATATAAATTTGATCAGGCTCTAGGACGAGATTTTGCATCTGGCTTCATAAAAGGAATCTTTATGAAAAATAAA
>JAYUEB010000790.1:0-8358 GCA_043739525.1 Bdellovibrionales bacterium | reverse complement strand
AGGAGCACACAATGGCAAAGAAAAAAGCTACAAAAAAAGCAGCGAAAAAAGCTACTAAAAAGAAAGCTACTAAAAAGAAGTCTTCTAAGAAGTAGTTCTCTGCTTTAAAAAGTTTCTTAAAGAGCCTTCGAGAAATCGAAGGCTCTTTTTTTTGTCCAAAACCTATCTTTGAAATCAGCGAAATCCGCTACCATGGCCGATTTCCGGAACTAGCCCGGACTTTTCAATTTGTTTGAAGCAATCGAGATGTGATTAGAATTGAGACAGTCTCGTAGAATAAAAACAAAACTCACATCAAAAAATATGAGCTTTGATTCCTTCTTTTTGAAGAAAGTTACTGATTGTTTTGTCGTCTAGTTTATCTAGACGCCA
This sequence comes from Bdellovibrionales bacterium, assembly GCA_043739525.1. Taxonomy (GTDB): domain Bacteria; phylum Bdellovibrionota; class Bdellovibrionia; order Bdellovibrionales; family JAMPXM01; genus JAYTQQ01. The sequence goes on along the minus strand of JAYUEB010000790.1, from coordinate 7,986 downwards.
AATCAAATCGTGCACAAGACCCAAAGTTTTCTCACCTTCGGGTGAACGCAGTTTTCCGGTCAGAACAGTTAAATCATCGGTCATCACGACCATATTCGACAAAATTTTCGCGATTTCTTTATTTTTTGAAGTTTTATCGAGTAAAACGAGCGTTTTATTTAAATTTGTAACGAGATCATTCATTTTTTCGAGAGTATCGGTGACGGAACCTTCGTTTTTCTCAAGCATGTCGACTACTTTACCTGCAAGACCATAACTCTGAGATATTAATTGATCAATTCGAGGCGGATCTTCACCGCGAATAAAGTCTCCGGATTTAAATTGAGACTGAGAAATCGTGCCAGGTGTGATCTCAATAAACTTTTCGCCTATGACTCCGGCAAGATTGATAAAAAACTTACTGTCCGTTCTCAACGTCGGCCACGCTTCTTTACTAATTGAAACTCTGATTTTGAGTTTCACTTCGTTTCCCCGACCATCCTTCATATTAGGATCAAATTGAATGCCCTGGACCTTACCAACTTTAATTCCCATTACGCGAACAGGAGATCCAATTTCAATTCCTCCGGCGTAATTGTATCCAATATCAATTTCATTACTCTGCGCGAACGGATTAATTGCCCCGAGATAGTACGCAAATCCGACTACGAGAAATACTGCAAAAACAAAAAGTAGACCGACTTTGACTTCAACTTTCATGAAAAGATGTTACCGGCACAAGATGAATGTTGTCCAGTTATATGAAGAGAGGATCGATAGTGATCAAAAGTGGGTCAGGCTCCATGCCTTGCGAAATTGACTTAGCACTTCGTACGCTCGGTCCTTCGGACTTCATCGATTTCGAGCCCACTTCTCATCCCTATCGATCCTCTCTTCATATAACTGGACAACATTCGTTTGAGCCTGTGACATCTTTAGATTTGAATTCATCAAGTCTCTTTTTTGTTGTGGGACAGTTGCCAGTATCAGTTTCAGTATCTGATTGCCGATATCAGACTGCCTGTCCCTGAAACCTGAGGTTTTTATTTAAAAACAGAAGCTGCAATCTGAGACAGAGACTGAACGACTGCGGACTGAGGACGGCTGCCTGAAGACTGAAATTTCAGGGTTCAGAGGCAGGCAATCTGATATCGGCAATCAGTTTCTGCTGCGGATAACTGCTTCTGTTTAAAATAAGCTTGAGAAGAAGTAGGTGAGTATAAAATCGATTATGATAATGGTGACCGATGTTGCGACGACGCTATTTGTGGTTGCAAGGCCAACACCTTCAGCTCCGGCTCTGCAGCGAAATCCATAATAGCAACTGTAGAGCGGAATGACGGCTCCGAAAGCAGCTCCTTTTATCATCGCCATGATAAGATCGTGAAAGTGAACGAATGTTCGGACGGCAGTGTAAAATGCTCCAGTTGTGAAACCGAGTTGGAGTGTACAAACGAGCATTGCGCAGAAAATACAGACTAAGTTCGCGATGATACTTAAGGCAAAGCTGCTGAAAATACTTGCGACGAATCTGGGGACAGCAAGAAATCGAATGGGATCGATTCCTAACATTTTAAGCGCATCGATTTGCTCCGTGATTTGCATTGTGCCAATTTCAGCGGCGAGACCTGCTCCTACTCTTGAAGTTAGCAATAGAGCCGTTACGACTGAACCCAATTCTCTCAATATGAGAAGAGACGCAAATCCCGGAACCATGGAATCATCATGAATCACTAACTTCATGTGATACGAAGCCTCGACGATTGTCACAACCGCCGCAAAGCTCACACAAAAAACAATGATGAAAAGACTTTGATTTGCCATGAAATATATTTGATTCAAAATGTCGCGCGGGCGATATGGCGGAGTGAAAACCCCTTCGACAGTCTTAAAAACAAGCGAAACAAATTCAGCGGCACTTCGAAAATTTTCGATTAAGAATTTTCCGAGATTAAAAATCGGACTTGTTTTTTTTAACGTGAGTTGCAGTTCGGCTGAAGGTGGCATTTAAAGTCCTCCAAAAAACTGACTCATTGAAGTGGTAAAAACACTTGTTAACCAGTCGGCAACAACCAGACCTATCATGGTGTAAACCGCAGTCTGAACGACTGCGCGACCCACGCCTTTCGCCCCGCCCGTTGTGTTATACCCCTTGTAAGTACAGATACTTGCCAATACAAAGGCGAACACAAAGCACTTAAAGAGCCCACTTAAAATAGATGAGATCTGAATCACGCTTGGAATATGTCTGAGATATTCTTCGATCGTAATTCCTGAGAAAAATACTCCCAATAAAACGCCCCCAAAAATAGACATAAAAAGACCGATCACCAGCAGAAAGAAACTTGAAAAAATAATAGCTACGAATCTTGGAAAGATAATTTCTTGAATGGGATTCGCGCCTAAACAACGGATGGCATCGATTTGTTCGGTCACGCGCATGGTTCCCAATTCAGCGGACGTGAAAGCTCCCACCTTGCCGGACAACATAAACGCGATCAAAAGAGGACCCACTTCGCGAACGGTGCCGCTGGTTGCAAGTCCGCCTAAGTAACCAAGCGCTCCGAATGCTTTCACCTGAACGGTGAACTGCAAGGTCATGATGGCGCCGACAAAAAAGCCGGCAAGTGCCGTTGTCGAGAGTGATTGCATCGTCACTCTCCAAATTTGAAAAATTGTCTCGTGAATTTTGACGCCTTTTCGAAAGCTCAATGAAAAGATCTCATAGATAAAGAGCGCGCAACTGCCCATTTCTGCCAATATTGCTGTTAACTGGGTCAATGGATTTCTCATAAGTTCATCTCACTTAAAAAGTCGACTACCAATGGTTGGCGACTTTTTTTGAGCTGTTCGGGCGTTCCGTTTTCGATAATTTGGCCTTTATCTAAAACAACGATTCGATCGGCAATCTCAAACGCACATCGCATATCGTGGCTGACGACCACAGATGTTGTCTTCAAGGTTCGAGATAAATCTAATATCAATTTATTGATTGAATTGGTGGTAATTGGGTCGAGACCCGTTGTCGGCTCGTCAAATAGTAAAATTTTGGGCCGAAGAGCTATGGTACGAGCGAGGCTCACTCGTTTTTGCATTCCATAGGAGATTTGAAAAATCATTTTATCTTCAACATCATTCAGTTGAACAAGCTTAAGGCTTTGTGAAACTCGCTCGGCAATGTCGATTTCGGACATCTTAAAATGACGACGCAGACCAAAGGCGACGTTTTCAAAGACATTGAGAGAATCAAAAAGTGCTGGTTGTTGAAAGACCATTCCGCACATTTTTCGAACATCAAAATATTCTTCTTCACTCAAATGAGAAACTTGTTTTTGGTCAATCCAGATCGAGCCTTCGTCAGGACGCATCAGTCCAACAATATTTTTAAGTAAAACAGATTTGCCTGTGCCTGATGTCCCTAAAATAAAAAGAATTTCGCCTTCTTCAATCTTAAGATTGATTCCGTTTAAGACGGTGCGCGAGCCGAACCTTTTGACCAGATTCTTAAATTCAATCATACGTCGCCTTCTCTCGCAGACAGCGGGCCTTCAAGGTAACCATGAATAAACTGCTGAACACGCGGATCTCGATGGGCTTTTGTTTCGGCTACCGACCCAGTCACAATAAGAGTGTGATCCACAACGAGGCCCACTCGGTCAGCCATTTGAAATGCTCGGTGCATGTCATTGGTAATTGCGACGATCGTACATTCATTTTCTTTTTTAACTTGCAAAATGAGGTCAATGATTTTTCGGCTTGTAATAGGATCGAGGCCAGCCGTTGGGTCATCAAACAATAAAATCTTTGGCTGTAAAACCAAGGCCCTCGCAATTCCCAAGCGCTTTTGCATTCCGCCACTGATTTCGTCAGGAAATAAGTCTTTCGAATCGAACAAACCAACTGCGGTTAAATATTTTTGAATTGCGCTCTTTATTTCGGTTTCGGACGAATGGGTCACCTCTCGCATCGCAAATGCCAGGTTTTCAGATACCGGAAGAGAGTCAAAGAGTGCATTTTTTTGAAAGAGCATCCCCATCTGTCTAATAATTTTCTCACGAGCTTTGCCACGAGACGTCAGCAAATTCTCACCGCCAATTTGGATTTCTCCAGAGGTGGGAGACAATAGTCCAGCGATCATTTTAAGCAGAAGCGTTTTTCCGAGGCCACTAGGGCCCACTAAAACAAATGTTTCACCCTTCGAAACTTGTAAATTCACGTCTCGTAGAATAGCCGCGCTGCTAACTTTGAAGCCGACGTTCTTAAGATGAATTTCTGATGACGCCATTCTGAATTGCCTGCCTGATCTTGTTCTGTACTCGACTCAAATTTCGAAATTGGAATCTATATTCTATTTTTCGAATGCTTGCCGAGAGCTATCTTTCCTTAGTAGTCTATACTCGAGAGACTCATAATATAAACTTTATTTTCGCATTGTATTTTGCGGTAGGCTGACTAACGAAAAGCTATCGCAAAAGACCAAGAAAAAAGCTTAAATTATGAGTCTCTCGAGTATTGTAGATTAAGTAATAAATTGAAATGTATTTTTTTGTAATTTTGAGTATGAGTTTGTCTTGTTGAGACAAACAAAAAACATGCTCAAGTAGAAAAGCAGGAGATTAAAAAATGGCCTATCAAAAAATTAAGGTTCCAACATCAGGTGAAAAAATTAAAGTCCTTAGCGATAAAACAGGTGGAGGGAAAATCCAAGTTCCCGACCAACCTATTGTCACTTTCATCGAAGGTGATGGGACTGGAGCCGACATTTGGGCGGCCAGTGTAAAAGTTCTCGATGCCGCGGTTGAGAAAGCCTATAAAGGAAAACGCAAAATTCATTGGTGTGAAGTTTACGCTGGTGAAAAAGCTGCAAAAATGTACGACGGCAATTGGTTTCCTGATGAAACTCTCACTGCGATCCGCGAATTTACTGTTTCGATTAAAGGTCCTCTCGGAACTCCGGTTGGCAAAGGCATGCGCTCTCTCAACGTTGCTTTGAGAAAAGATTTAGATCTCTACGCATGTTTGAGACCTGTCCGCTGGTTTGAAGGTGTACCTGCTCCTGTTCGTGAACCACAAAAAGTCAATATGGTCATCTTTAGAGAAAATACGGAAGATGTTTATGCGGGTGTTGAATGGGCTGCTGGTACTCCAGAAGCTAACGAGATGATTGCTCTTGCTAAAAAATTCGGGAAAACAATTCGTCCAAATTCAGCAATCGGTATCAAACCAATGAGCGAATTTGGTTCTCGTAGACTTATGAAAATGGCTCTTGAACATGCCATCGCTAAAAAATTGCCAAGTGTGACAATTGTTCATAAAGGTAACATCATGAAATTCACTGAAGGTGGATTTCGTGACTGGTGCTACACAGAAGCAAAAGAAAACTTCTCAAAAGTAATCATCACAGAAGAAGATGTTTACGCAAACTTTGATGGCAAAGCTCCCGCCGACAAGATCGTTGTGAAAGATCGCATTGCAGATAATATGTTTCAACAAGCTCTGCTCCGACCAGATGAATACTCAGTTCTCGTTCTTCCAAACTTAAATGGTGACTATATTAGTGATGCGTTGGCTGCTCAAGTGGGCGGACTCGGAATTGCTCCAGGTGGAAATATCGGCGACGGCCCAGCCGTTTTTGAAGCAACCCACGGAACAGCTCCTAAATATGCCGGCCAAGATAAAGTGAATCCAGGCTCAGTGATTCTTTCTGGCTCAATGATGCTTGAGTATATGGGCTGGAACGAAGCTTCTACGATGATTGAAAAAGCTATGGAACGCGCGATTGCTGGCAAACATGTGACTTACGATTTCCACCGTCAGATGCAGGGAGCGACTCTCTTGAAGTGCTCTGAGTTCGGTACTGAAATCATCAAAAATATGAAATAAACAACGAAGGGAATTTATATGCATAAACGTAAAAAAATATCAGTCATCGGAGCCGGCTTTGTAGGTTCTACTTGCGCTCACTGGGCTGCTCAAAAAGAATTGGGCGATGTCGTTTTGCTTGATATCAATGAAGGTGCTGCAAAAGGTAAGGCACTTGATTTATTCGAGGCCTCTCCAGTTGAAGCTTTTGATTCCAAAGTGACTGGCTCTTCAAACTACGCAGATATTCAGGATTCAGACGTTGTGATCCTCACTGCCGGTATTCCACGTAAACCAGGCATGAGCCGAGATGATCTTCTTTCAACAAATGCGAAAATCGTAAAAGAGGCTAGCCTCGGTATTAAAAAATATGCGCCAAATGCTGTTGTGATCGTAGTGAGTAATCCTCTCGATGCAATGGCTTTTGTCTGTAAAGAAACAACTGGCTTTCCACGCTCACGTGTCATCGGTATGGCCGGAGTTTTGGATGGCGCTCGTATGCGTTCATTTATCGCTGAAGAATGTAATGTGTCTGTTAAAGACGTAAATGCATTTGTTCTCGGTGGACACGGCGACACGATGGTTCCAATGCCAAGACATTGTTCTGTTGGTGGAGTACCTTTAACTGAAATGCTTCCTGCTGATAAAGTCGATGCAATCGTCACGCGTACTCGAAATGGTGGTGCTGAAATCGTCGGTCTTTTGAAAACAGGTTCTGCTTATTACGCTCCAAGCGCTTCTGCAGTTCAAATGGCTGAAGCGATCTTAAAAGACCAAAATCGCATATTACCATGTGCTGCTCTTCTTGAGGGCGAGTACGGCGTTAAAAATCTTTTCGTCGGAGTTCTTTGCCGCATCAACGGAAAAGGTATGGATAAAGTGATCGAGCTTAAATTAAACGATACTGAAAAAGCCGGTCTCGCAAATTCAACTAAAGCGGTTCAAGAACTTGTAGACGCACTTAAAAAATTGGAATTTTAAAATATGAATATACATGAGTACCAGGCCAAAGAGATTTTGCGAAAATTCGGAGTTCCGACGCTAAAAGGTCAAACTGCCGACTCTCCTGATCAAGCCGTAACTGCTGCCAAAAATATTGGTGGCAATATTTGGGTGGTAAAAGCCCAAATTCACGCTGGCGGAAGAGGCAAAGGCGGCGGCGTGAAAGTCGCGAAATCGATTGATGAAGTGCGCTCTTATGCTGAGAAAATTATCGGCATGACCCTCGTCACTCACCAAACTGGCCCAGAAGGGAAAGTGGTTCATAAGGTTTTAGTAGAAGAAGGCTGCCGCATAAAAAAAGAATATTATGTCGCAGTTCTTCTTGATCGTTCTGTGAGCCGACTCATTATGATGGCATCGAGCGAAGGCGGAATGGATATCGAAGAAGTGGCCAGCAAAACTCCTGAAAAAATTCATCGCGTAACAATTGATCCGGCAGTAGGTTTAGAGCCTTTTCAAGCCAGACAATTGGCTTTTAAAATCGGCATGAAAGATAAAGTCGCTGCAAAAGCGGCTGGATTCTTCATAAATCTCTACAAAGCCTATCAAGCAAACGATTGCGCGATTGCCGAAATCAATCCGCTCGTCGAAACCGACGACGGAGACGTTTTAGCACTTGATTGTAAGATGAATTTTGATTCGAACGCACTCTATCGCCATGAAGAAATCGTAAAATATCGCGATCTCAATGAAGAAGAAGCTTCTGAAATTGAAGCGAGCAAATACGATCTTGCGTTCATTAAACTCGATGGAAACATTGGCTGCCTGGTAAACGGCGCCGGTCTTGCGATGGCAACCATGGACATCATTAAAATTCACGGCGGAAACCCAGCCAACTTCTTAGACGTCGGCGGAGGAGCAAATAAAGAGAAAGTAACTCAAGCTTTCAAAATTATTTTAAAAGATCCTAATGTTAAAGGGATCTTTGTGAATATTTTTGGTGGAATCATGAAGTGTGACATCATCGCTGAAGGCGTTATCGCCGCTTCGAAAGAGCTTGGGCTTAAAGTCCCTCTCGTCGTGAGACTTGAAGGAACAAACGTTGATCTTGGCAAGAAAATGCTCAAAGAAAGCGGACTCAATATTACTCCTGCAGATGATCTCACTGATGGCGCGAAAAAAATTGTTAACGCTGTGAAAGGG
>JAYUEB010000789.1:0-2783 GCA_043739525.1 Bdellovibrionales bacterium | reverse complement strand
GGCTGCAACCGCTAAGTCTCCAGGCTTTACGAAATTTCGCGGCTTGCTCGATCGCCTTGATTTCGGCGTGAGCCAAGGGATTGTGTTCTGACTCTTTTGTGTTTAAGCCTTCTCCAATGATTGCGCCATCATAGACTACGACGGCTCCGACGGGGATTTCGCCTAAGCTTGCTGCTTTTTCAGCCAATTTAAAGGCTTCTCGCATCCATTTATGATCTTCTTCTCGCATATCACGCATTGCAGTACGGGCTAATTTCTGCCCAGTTATTTGTCAAGTTGTTTGTCAGCAAAGCCCAAGTCTGATACATCATCTATTCTTATTTTTCTCGAGAGGATGGTGATTTACAGTGGCTCTTATTCGAATTCGTGACAACGAAAGTTTCGAACAGGCATTTCGAAGATTTAAAAAAGCTTGCGAAAAAGGCGGTATTCTCTCGGACGTTAAAAAACGCGAAAATTACGAGAAACCAAGCGTAAGATTGAAAAAGAAATCAATCTCTGCACGCAAACGTCTTCTTAAGAAACAAAAGAAACAAACTTTCACAGAATAGTTTGATTCTCTAATAATTCATTGCCTGCTCAGCCATCAAAGCTTTGCGGGCATTTTTTCAATTATTTTTCAATATGAGGTGCATATGTCAACATCCCTAAAAGATCGAATTGCAGCAGACATGAAAGATGCAATGAGAGCAAAACAGATGGACAAACTCAATGCACTTCGAATGGTCCAATCGGCTTTTAAAAACCGAGAAATTGAACTACGCCCGAATCCCATCACAGAAGACGATTATCTCGCTATTCTTAAAAAACTCGTCAAACAACGCAAAGAATCCATCGAGCAATTCCAACTCGCAAAACGTCAAGATCTCGTAGATGCCGAAAGTAAAGAGTTAAGTCTCCTTGAGACTTACATGCCCGCCCAAATGGACCGTGGCCAAATCGAAGCACTAGTTAAAAAGGTGATTGCTGATTTGAACGCGAAGACCGTTAAAGAAATGGGTACGGTCATGAAAGAAGTGATCGCACGTTCAAGTGGAACTGCGGACAACAAAATCGTCAGCGAAATTGTTAAAGCAACTCTCCAGTAATTTCTTTTCGCACATTTTAAAGAGACCCTTTTAATGAAACCCGGGGACTATGAGTTTTGACCAAAACTTTATTGAGAAAGTTCTAACTTCGACGAAGTTAGAAGAGATCATTTCAAGCTCTGTGAGTTTGAAAGAGAAAGGCGGTCGTCTATGGGGCTGCTGTCCTTTTCCGGATCACAATGAAAAAACTCCGAGCTTCTCAGTCAATCCCGATCGACAACTTTACTATTGCTTTGGCTGCAAACGTGGCGGCAACGCATTTCAATATTTGCAAAGCTACAATGGCTACAACTTTCCTGAATCGGTCGAGTATCTTGCTAAATTAGCCGGAATTGAAATTCCAAAATTTAAAGCTGCAACCAAACAGCAATCAAAAGATTATTCTGACAAAGAAACTCTTTTGAAAGTGAACAAGACAGCTGCCGTATTTTTCTATCAAACTTTGTTGTCTCTTGATCCTGATCATCCTGCAAAGTTTTATATGAAATCTCGAGGGATTTCTCTTGAGGTTGTTGAGAAGTTTCGCCTAGGTGTTGATCTCGGCTGGCAAGATCTCACCGAACATTTGAAGTCAAAAAATATTCCGCTTGCGCAAGCTGAAAAACTCAATCTTTTAGGCGTCCCTAAAAATAGCACGAATAAGTATTACGATTTTTTTCATGAACGCATTATGTTTCCGATTTTTTCTCCAATGGGAGACGTTATCGGCTTCGGTGGACGCATTTTTAATAGCGGCGAACCAAAGTACCTCAATAGTAAGGAAACTCCGGTTTTTCATAAAGGTTCAACTCTTTATGGTCTACATGAAACTGCAAAATATATTCGTTCTGAGCAAAGTGCGATTTTGGTTGAAGGCTATATGGATGCCATTTCGCTTTACTCAGCAGGTATTAAAAATGTCGCTGCGATACTTGGGACAGCCTTTACCGCTGAACATGCCCGCCTCATCAAAAAATATTCGCAACATGTGACCATGCTTTTAGATGGCGATGATGCCGGCATGAATGCCGCTGAAAAGAGCCTTCCGGTTCTTCTGCAGGCCGATTTATTGCCCAAAGCCTGCCCCCTTCCGGATGGTTTAGACCCAGATGACTTCATCAAAAAGCATTCGGTCGAGGAGCTCAAAGACCGTATCCATGCCTCTCAAGATTTGTTTTTATGGGTTCTGACCAGATGGATGAGAGACTACCAAGCAAATGCGAGCGATAAACTGAAGGTTTTGCATAAAGCTGCCCCAATTCTGCTTGCAATGCCCAATCGTCAGCTTCAGGAGCTCTATATCGTCGAATTGACCCGTAGACTCGATGTCACGCTTCCTTGGGTTCGAAAAAGTTTGGCTGATTTCCAAAAAAATCTCGAGGCAAAAGCGAAGTCATATGCACCAAAAGCGGCTCCTGAGGTGTCTCAAACTATGGAGAGCTCTGAGGTTGAAGAACAGGCAGAAGAAACCCCTGAGAATCCAGATAAAATATTAACAAAGATATCGATCAAAGACGCTCCAAAAGATGAGATGGGAATGATCGCATTGGCTTTGAATTCGGAGCAACATTTGATTGAACTGATCTCTCTCGATTTTGCACAGTTCTTTACACACGCTGGCTCGCGTCGGGTGCTCGAGGCGATCATTGCAAAGTATAGACAAGAGACAAAAAGCTTTGATAGGCTAGCTAGCTGGGTGGCGATTATTTTAGATTC
>JAYUEB010000788.1:0-8387 GCA_043739525.1 Bdellovibrionales bacterium | reverse complement strand
ACACGATAAGAACGACTGCGAGCATAACCGGCTGGACAGACAACATAATAAAAAGCAAAACGCTAGTCCCTATGTCAAAAGGACTTCCAGCTTTAAGTGCTTTGAGAACACCAAGTGGAATACAAATCATATAGGTTAGAAATAAAGATACGAGTCCAAATTGCAGGGAGACAGGCATCTTGCTGAGAATAATATCGGTTACGGGCTCTTCATATTTAAAGCTAATGCCAAAATCAAAACGTGATAAATTTTTTATCCAGATCCCATAGCGAACCAGAAGCGGCTTATCAAAGCCGTATTGCTTATTGAGTGCATCCAATACATCTTGAGAAACACCACTCTGGCCGTGTCCGACGCCGCCTGAGCCAGAGCCCATGCCGCTTCCAAAACGCATGGCCTGAAGCTTCTGTTCGACGGGTCCACCAGGAGCAAGATTAATGACAATGAAGCTGACTATCGTGATCCCAAATAGTGTTGGAATCATCATCAAAATACGCCTCAGAATGTACATTCCCATTAAAGAGTTCCTTGGGTGAAAACTTTAGGGTGCAGCATTTCTTGCAAACCAATAATCTGCGCCAATGTCATAAATGAACGTATCTTTAGGTGTCGCAACTTTATTAGTAATGGCGTAAACGGCAAACTTTTCATTAAACATAAATACATAAGGTGCATCTTCAGCTATCAAACGATAAACCTTTCGCATTAAAACAGAGCGCTTCTTGTCGTCCATCTCAACTCGTGCTTTTTCGATTGCCGCATCTACTTCTGGATTTTTGTATCCACCATAATTTGATCCACCTTTGACAGCACTTGAAGAATGCCAAACTTGTTTCGGATCTTCTTCAACAACTCCGCCCCAACGCATAGTAAACGCATCGAAGTCACGGTCGTCTGAGGCCTTCACGAGGGCGTTCCATTCGATCAATTTAAGTTCCATTTGGATGCCGGCTTTTTTTAAGTCTTCTTTGTAGAGAGTCCAATATTTTTCAGTGTCTTTATTTGAGTACAAAATTGTGAATTTGAATTCGACTTTTTTGCCGTCGAGCATCTTTGAAAGAGTTCCAGTTTTATCAGGATCTTCCCAGCCCGCTTTTTTAAGAAGCTCGGAAGCCCTTTTCGGATCAAACGCAATTGGTTTTACGCTTGGATCGGCATTTGGACTCTGATTATAAAAAGGTCCCGCTGCAGGAACGGCCATGTTGAATTTAAATTTGTCATTCATTTCGGCGCGATTCATCAGCATTGCAAGAGCCACGCGAACATCACGATCTTTAAATAAGTCGCGTTTTAAATTCCAGCAAATAAAACTGTAAGACTTTGGAGCTTTATTAATGACTTTATATTTTTCAACTGTTTTTCCCCACTCAGGGCCGACTGCACGTTTGACGTAGGTCTCATCAGTCATCGCCATATCGTCAATGTAGTCAATCTCTCCTTTTTTCAAAGCTTCAACTTGAATGGTCGGATCTTTCATAAATCTAAAAATAAGATTTTTAAAATTATAACGCCCCTTAAAGTTCGGAACATTATTTCCCCACCAGTTATCAACCTTCTCAAGAACGATACGTTTGCCCTGATCGTATTGAACAATTTTATAGGGGCCAGAGCCAATGACGCTTTTATTTTTTTTCTTTCCTTCTTCTGCATTGGCGTACACATGCTTAGGCAAAATAAATGTATCGCTTAGAACTTCCTGATTTTTGAAATACTTTTCTTTCATCGTCATTTTCACATGATGCTCATCGAGAATCTCAACGCTTTTCAAATTCTCATAGTAGGGCCACTTATCAGCCGCATTGTAAACAGGGTCGCGAATGACATCATAACTAAACTTCACGTCTTCTGCTGTTACGGGTGTTCCATCGCTCCACTTCGCATCTTTATTAAGAGTGAAAGTAAATACGAGACCATCTTTTGATATGTCCACTTTTTCGGCGACAGAAGATTCATAATTCCAGGTGTTGTTATTGCGAACCATTAAGTAACTCACAACGTGCTCGAGAACGACCCTCGTGTAGAGATCCGTGTAAGTAATCGGATTGAGCGTACTCGGTTCATCTTGAAGGCTATAGTTGAAGGTTCCACCTTGGGGCGCATTCGCTTTGCCAATGGTCTTAAAGCCTTCTTCTTTGGCTGCAAATACGGCTGTGGTGAAAGAACATATTAGGGCTAAAAACGCGAGCTTCTTAAGACTCATGAAACCTCCAAAAATTGAAATCCCCCTGCGGGAATTGAAGTCCCATCTAATCAAGCTTCGCCCGATTTTGCAATTGACGAAATTTTTAAGTCTAGCGCTTTGCAAAAGCCAAAAACTCAGAGTATGAAGATCGATATGAATCCAAACGATACCGCCCTATCAGACTCAGGAATTTTTGGTCTTAATTTTACTGAAGCCGAAGCTCAGCTCTGCTTGTTGCCCGTGCCTTGGGAAGCGACAACTTCCTACGGAGATGGCGCTTCGAATGGCCCTGAAATTATCTTTCAGGCAAGCCATCAGGTTGATCTCTTTGATATTGAAACAGGAACACAGTATGAAAAGGGCTACTTCATGCCCGAGATTTCAAACGACTGGATGCGCGCCAATCGCGTAACAAAAGTTCAAGCGCAAGCTGTAGTAAAAAGTATTCATGAGGGCAAGACGCCTGATCCAAGCTTGCTTGCATCGGTCAATTCCAAATCTCGTGAACTCAATGCTTGGGTCCATGGCCAAACTGAGGCGTGGCTCAAAAAGGGCAAAGTTGTCGGCTTGGTCGGAGGTGACCATTCTTCACCTTTTGGATTTATCCAAGCTCTCACCGAAAAACACGGTAAGGATTTTGGAATTCTTCATATCGATGCGCACGCAGATCTTCGAGACGCCTATCAGGGCTTTGAGTTTTCTCACGCCTCGATCATGCATAACGTGATTACAAAATTGAACGTAAAAAAACTTGTTCAGGTCGGCATTCGCGATTTTTCTCCAGACGAAAAGGCCTTCATCGATGCTCGTCCTGATCAGATCAATACTTATTTTGATCTTCCACTTAAGCGCCGACTTTTTAGGGGTGAGAGCTGGCAAAGCCTCTGCGATGAAATCGTCGCTCAACTTCCTGAGAAGGTTTATATCTCGTTCGACATTGATGGCTTAAGCCCGGAGTTTTGCCCTCACACAGGCACGCCTGTACCAGGAGGACTTAGCTTTGATCAAGCTCTGTGCTTGTTTGCAAGTATTCATGAAGCCGGTAAAAAAATCATTGGCTTTGATTTGAACGAAGTCGCTGCACCAGCTGGCTGGGAAAAGTCGAATGCCGCAGAGTGGGACGGAAACGTCGGCGCTCGGATGTTGTTTAAAGTATGTGGATGGGCAATGAAGAGCCTCTAGAAGCAGAAAAGCCGCATTTTACTGCGGCTTTCAACTGAACTTAAATTATCGAGCGTATCTTTTTTTAATCGACTCACGAATTTCAGCACCTTCAATGCTTAATCGTGTCCAAGGAATCGCACGAAGGCGTTCTGGTTCGATTTTTTCTTCGGTCTCTTCACAGATTCCGTATTTGCCGTTTTCGATTCTTGCGAGGGCCATTTCGATTTCTAAAAGCTGGGTGCGGAGTCTATCGTGCATTGTTAAGAGTTCGGCTTCTGCTAGAACTCGAACCGTTTGATCCGCTTCGTCGCCACCTTTATCTTCTATATAGAGATCGCGACGAGCTTCTTTCACGCGATTCAAGATGTCCATTTTTGCCTCAAGTAAACGTTCTTTACACTCTTTAACGATGTCCGTAGTCATAGCTGCCATTGTGTGAATCCCCCCATGTTACTCGCAAATTTCAATCCGCATTTTTAAGTGCCAGATTGGAACTGATACATTTAGACACAATCCTGAAATGAAACGCAAGACTAAATCTTAAATTTCCTTACACAAATTCTTATGGCTCCAACAAGTTGAATTTTGGTTAGAATTTTTGCTCTTTCAAAAATTATTTTTTTGTCATTTTCTCCTGGGGAAATTGAAAATCACGCAAGATTTTGGAAAATGAATTTCCAAAAATCTGTTCGCAAAATGGAAATTTTGAAATGAAAAAATTTTTTTATGCTGCGTTATAATTGAAAGGCGCTGCTTATTTTTTGTGCTGAGGGCTTTGGTTTTCTGTTCTTGTCAGCAAATTGGAGCAGGACCTTTGTCCGAATAAAAACGCGAGTAGAACGCATATCAGAAAGTCAGAGTCATTTTATTTACCGGATACCAAACGGCCGAATCTTTAATCCAGAAGCTTTCGTACTCGTTTGCTACCTGAATATACTCGCCACTGCGATCAAGCTTTTTAAAGGGCGTGTAGCGATCTACAACCGTAAATTCCGCAGGAGTTGAACTCACGGTTGCCGCTTGCCGAAGAACGGCCGTTCGCGCTTTGACAACAACACAGCTTAAAACCTCGCTCACAGCAGAAACCTGAATCCAATGAGTTTCGTTATCGACGTCTTCAACTTTGTACCAAGCGCCTTGTCTTGAAATTTTTTTAAGCGGCATGAACTTACCGACGGTCCATGTGATTTTAAAATTGGGCCCGGGGCCCTTTCGCAGATTCGCGCGATCGGTAGTCACGCAAAGTCCGAAGCTTTGGCTCACAAAAAAAATGCCAATTAAAATGGTGCCCATCTGAGATAGAAATTTCATCAAAGTCATCTTAACAAGATTCGTAGCTTACGAGCAAAAGGATCTCATCGGACTAGTCGTTGGTATCGGGGCGGTGCCTCATCTTATTGAGCTATTTCAGTCTACAGGCAGCGGTCCTCCGGTTGCAGTTTTCCAGTCCCTGTGGCTGTGGCTGTGGCTGTGGCTGTGGCTGTGGTGAGATATCCGTCTGTCAGCCCCTGAATTCAAGCTGCAAACTGAGACTGAAACAGATAGACTGCAGTCCGCTAACCGCTGCCTGAAAACCGCTGAGACTTGAGTTGCCAAAAACTACGAGGTATTTATTCGTCTTTCTTAATGGGACGAACGTCTATGATCTGAGGGGTAACATCACGCTCTTGCGTAAAGCTCTGCTGATTGAAACCACCTTGCGTGAATGGGTTCTGACCCGGGAACTCACCAAAGTTGAAAACTTTAAAATTAGTTCTTCCGGCAAAATTCTTAAACAAATTTTTAAAGACTCTACTAAGCAACCATCTTGTCGGAGGAAGCACGATGAGAACTCCAACAGCACTTGTTAGGAGTGCCGGTGCTGCAATGAAAAGTCCGCCGAGACCAAGTGGTGCGGCGGATAACGGATTCTGTTGAGCGACCGCACCCGCTCTTTGCATGATCATTCGGCCAATCATCACTTTAACGAGCAAAAAAAATATCAGATTTATAAATCCGTAAGCAAGCCCGGCTTGATAAAGCAAATAAACTTCTATGAATGGCAGCGCCACGAGAAGTAAAATCGGCATTCTTTAGACATCCATTTCTAAAATAAGAGGACAATGATCCGAGCCTTCTTGCTCGTCCAAGATATCACAATGCTTCAAGGCCGGAACAAGGTTTGGACTTACACTAAAATAATCAATTCTCCAGCCTTTATTGTTCACACGAGCGCGCTCGCGATAAGACCACCATGAATAACGCTCTTTTTCGCCTTTATGGAAATGCCTGAAACAGTCGACGAAACCTAATGAGAAAAATGAGGTGAGCCATTCTCTTTCTTCAGGCAAGAACCCACTTTCTTTTGAAAGACGTTTGGGGTCGTGCACGTCCATCTCTTCATGAGCAATATTGTAGTCCCCAGTAATGACCAGCTTTTCGCCTTTTTTCAAAAGTTCGTGAAGATATTTGGAAAGATCTTTTAGAAATTCTTGCTTGAAGTTATGGCGCTCTTCGCCGGATCCGCCGTTAGGAAAATAAATGTTGAATAGCTTAAATTTACCATGATCTGTAATGACGAATCGGCCTTCACTATCATATTTTGGAATCGAAATTCCTTTTGCAACCGATTTGGGTTTGGCATTTTCTTTCCAAAAGGTCGCTGTTCCGCTATAACCTTTTTTAACTGCTGAAGACCATTCGCTCTCGTAAAAACCAAACTTGCGAAGTTCGGGTTCTACTTGATCGGGATGAGCTTTCGTCTCCTGCAAACAAAAAATATCTGGATCTACCTTCTTGATAAAGTCAGGTAAATCCTTTTTATAGGCTGCGCGAATTCCGTTTACGTTCCATGATATAATTTTCATAGAAGCTGTCTACGCCGAGCTGGGCAGACTGTCAATTATCGAAGGTGACTCAGGTTCTGTTTTAAGCCTATATTTGAGTATGGGTTTTTACCAAAGCTATCTTGATCAACTGCAGAAGGACTTTCCACATGCGTGGAAAAATCAAGCTCTTGCGCCCTTATTAAACCCAAACCTGATCTCTTCGCAAAAGTTTGGAATCAAAGCTTCTGCTTTTCAAAAAATTGACGCCTTTGTCTCAGCTATTTACAAGCTGCGCAACTCAACTGAATATCAAGATCATATTTTAAAATCACACCCGCTTTTTAATACACCGGGCTTTGTACGCCCGCAAAATTTTTCGGCGCTTATGAGTTTTGATTTCCATCTGATCAATGACGAAAATCCCAAACTCATCGAAGTCAATACGAACGCTTCTTCAAGCTTGATCATAACTGAATCCTATCGCACCCAAAAACTTAAAAATATTTTTGAGCGTGGTTCTGAAAATTTTGAGGCCGATATTTTATCGTGTTTTAAAAATGAATTTGAACTTTGGAAGAAGACCTCATCTCAGTCAAAGAGAGAGCTCAAGGTCATTGCAATTGTAGATGAAGCACCCGCATCTCAAAAAATGTATCTCGAGTTTCTTCTCTATCAAGATCTGTTTGAAAGTGCTGGCTATACTTGTATCATATCTGACCCAATAGATCTTTCAATTATAGGTGACCGGCTGACCTATCGAGATCAACAATCTATTGATCTCGTATACAATCGCCATACCGATTTTTATTTTTCGACTCCCGCTTGTTCGCATCTGAAAGAGGCTTATTCAAAAAGTCTTGTCTGCTTTTCGCCGCACCCATTTGAATATGCAATGCTTGCAGACAAGCAGCGGCTCTTTGAACTTTCAACTCAACCTGAACTTCTTAAATCTCTCTCAAAAGATGAACAAGATCTCATTCATTCGGTACTTTTAAAGTCCTATGATATTCGTGAGTCTCAAGACAAAGAGTGGTTTTGGAAAAATAAAAAAAGCTTATTTTTCAAACCAAAACGCTCGTATGGCGGCAAAGCTAGCTATCGCGGCCAAGGCGTCACTCAAGGCGTGTTTGCTCATATCCTCGCGGGCGAATACCTTGCTCAGGAGTTCGCACCGCCTTCAGAAATTGATGTGACTCTCGAAGATCAGAGCTCAACTTCGTTTAAATACGACCTCAGGTTTTATGTCTATAATGGCCGCATTCAGCAAGCGGCAGCTCGACTTTGGCGTGGTCAAATGACCAATATCAACTCCCTTGGAGGGGGTCTGGCGCCAATTTTCGTTATTTCCTAATGAAATTCGCCTAAAAAATTAAAGTCCAGTTTTTTCTGCGCCGATACAATTAGTAGAGTTTCTGCTTTGTTAAACTTCACGAATTGGGTGCTATGCCACATCAAACATTTTCAGAGAGCCGCTAATGTCAAAGAAAGCTGTGCTCACAAATGATTTGAAGCTCAAGAGAAACATCGCCAAGAGCGAAGAGTATTCTCAATTTGAGAAAATCAATGGGACTCATCCTTTACAAGAGCAACTTCCAGAGGGGATGCTTCTCTATCCTGTGAGAAAGCTTGAAAAAGGTCGCGTGAACTTTTTTAACTTTGATCTGGCGCGCGAGATGGGCTTGATCTCAAGTAATCATCCTGACGAGCTCAATGCAAAACTTGAAAACATGATTCTCAATAGTTTTTGTCTGCAAATTATCAACGAGTATGATCAAGAACGCCAGCGTAGCTTTGATCCTTCACGTTTGAAACCAAATAAATATATGGCCACACGCTACTTGCAGCTTCAACATAAAAATAAAAAAGGTGCGACATCAGGTGATGGCCGCAGCATCTGGAATGGCGTTATTACTCACAATGGTGTCACTTGGGATGTGAGTAGTCGTGGGACAGGCGTAACCGCACTTGCTCCCGGAGCCGTCGAAGCAAATCGCCCGTTACGAACAGGCGAAGAAGAATTCGGATACGGCTGCGGCTTAGCAGATATTGATGAGCTTTATGGTTCGGCTATTATGTCTGAAGTTTTTCACAGACAAGGTGTCCCGACTGAACGAGTACTTGCAATTATTGATATTGGGCGTGGACTTGGTATCGGCGTGAGAGCTGCTCCAAATTTACTTCGTCCAGCTCATATGTTTTTATATTTGAAACAAAATCGATATGACTCTTTGAAA
>JAYUEB010000787.1:0-2795 GCA_043739525.1 Bdellovibrionales bacterium | reverse complement strand
TAGGGTCTTGAGCTTTCGCAGCTACTTCGCGAGCGACATTTTCAACTTCTTTGACTTCAGTCATTTGCGCCAAAACCTTGAGATCTTTTGCGTCAATTTTTTGAGCCTGAGCAATTTCCGAAAAATCAGCTGTTAGGTTTGTATGACACGCTTCTCCCGCAGACACGAGCACTGGATGACCACTTGACTCACCTGAATTCTGCGCGCTCATCTCAACAGCCCCAGCTAAGGTTTGAACCACAGAAGCTTTATCATGCTCATCGTAACTCACGACGAAGTCAGTTCCTCTCACTCCAGCAACTGCAGTTTTTGTTTTAACTTCAAAAGTATTTCTTTCATGATCATATTTTGGAGCTGTTTTTGAAGTTCGAATTCTCACTCTACCAAGATCAAGCTTAATAACTGTTTTCTTATATTCAGGATTGTCCTCAGACTCATTTGGATGCAAATATTTTTGAATAAATACACTTGAACTAGCATTGATATGCAGCTCATCTTTGGTCTGAGTAAACACGACTTTAATTTTTGAGTCCTCGTCAGTCGCAATGCGATCATTTTCAAATATTTTTAAACCTTTCACAGAATCTTGAGTCGGCTGATTGTCCCGAAAGATTTTGGCTTTACCGATAGAAGTTTCAATCACGCCAATTGAATTCGTGTCACTCGCAGGCTGACGTGATTTTTTCGCTTTCGCTTCTGCCTGCTTCTGGTTTTTATTCTCAATCCCGAGTTCAGCAAAACACTTATCTTGATTTGGAACCGCCTCGCAAACTGATTTTTTGCAGGATTTCATGCGATCCAGATTCTCTCCACACTTGCTTGAATAAAATTTGATATCTATTTCGCTTTCACATGGACCACAAGTTAAGACTTCGCACTTACAATCTATGGTAGACTTCTGATCTGCCCTAGCCTGTAGGTTAAAAAAACAAATGAAACTAATTATAAAAACTTGTATCAAAACGCGAATTTGCTTTGGATCTTTCATGTATTTTCTTTCGGTTGAATGAGTCCAAATTTATAAAGATTTTAAACGCGTTTCTTCATACAGGATCAAAGTCGAGGCTTAGGTCTCTGAGTGAAGCACTTGTCATCTCATCTTGAATCGTTAAAGATGATGTCATGATTAAGCTCCGCAGAGATTTCCTCAAATTCCTGTCTTCATCGCTTGCTCTGACTCAGCTACCCGAGCTTTTATTCGCCAAAGCGGATCCTAGTGAATTTTACGCTATCTGTGACGATGCCGGAGAACCACAAATCAGTACTCATCTCGATTTCGTTTCAGCCACTCCTAGCCTATTAAAACTTTGGCAATATGGAGCTGAAAAAGTTGATCTCTTTGATATTCCGATTTTTGGACATGCGATGGCCCAAAATCCTGCCAAACCAAATGAACTTGCGATTTTTTCGAGATGGGGCGACCTATCCGTTATCCTCAACTTAAAAGACAAAAAAGACATTCGTATAATCAAAGAAGAAAAAGACCATCGCTTTTTTGGTCATGGAGTTTTCTCTGCTGACGGAAAAAAGCTTTTTACTTCAGGTCACAACGACGCAAAAAAAACAGGCGAAATCGTTGTCTGGGATACAAAAACTCTTAAGCCTCTTAATCGCTTTTCAGTCTATGGTCGTTACCCTTACGAGATACAACTCAGTGGTGATCAACTCATGGTCGCCGTCTCATGCGAATTTAAAGATATCGACAATGACGAAATATCAGACCCTCACTTTGCCGAAGAATCAAGTTTCACCACTATCAATGCCAGCACAGGAAAATTCATCAAAAGAATTAAACTAGAAGGTGATGAATTCTCCCTCATGCACTTTCAGGTGAGCCAAGACGGTTGGATTGTAGGTGTTGGTAGCGCAAATGAACGAGATACCTCTGAGAAAAAGAGCTTAGCAATCGCGATTTCACCTCAAGGTAAAATTAAAGATCTCAAAATCTCCGATGACTTCAGAGGATCCTTTTTTGGAGAAACTCTTGGAATCGCAATGTTTGAGAAAAAATCTTTAGTTTACGTGACGAATCCAAGCAACAAGCTCGTCCTGATTTGGAATTATAAAAATCAAGATCTCATGAAATACTTCTATGTACCCGATCGCCCAAAAGCTATTTGTCTCACGGCCGATCAAAAACAAGTTATCGTTTCAGAAACTAAAACGAAATCATTTTTACAAATCGACTCAACTAAGATGGAACTTGGTGGCCGAAAAAAAGGCACTGAACTCTCGGGATACGGTTCGCATCTCATACGCCTCAAGCCATTTTAGGCTGCTTACGGATCCCTAATAGCCAGAAAAGTCCCGCGACAAAAATAACCGGAGCGCACCATGCAATCCCGTTACGTAACGAACCCGTCTTATCCGAAATAAGCCCGATGAGCGGAGAAGAAACCGCATCTCCAAAAATGTGACAGGCAAAAATTGAGATGGCAATTGCGACAGTTCGCAATGCCCCTGGTACACATTCTAAAATCATAATATTGATTGGGCTAGTTGTTAGAAAAAATAAAAATTGAGTAATCGACATTAAGATCACGAACAAAATCAAATTTGACGTAAATAAGCAGGCAACAAAAAACGGAATCGTCGCCATCATA
Organism: Bdellovibrionales bacterium; assembly: GCA_043739525.1. GTDB lineage: Bacteria > Bdellovibrionota > Bdellovibrionia > Bdellovibrionales > JAMPXM01 > JAYTQQ01. The sequence goes on along the minus strand of JAYUEB010000787.1, from coordinate 192 downwards.
CAAAAAGCGCAAAAATACAAATAGCCATATTCAGGCTTGACCTTCAAACGATCACTCCATTGCCCACCAAGAAGGGTTCCTAAAAATCCATTCACGACGGCGATTCCTCCAAATAGCATATTCGAATCCGTCGGAGAGAGTATGAAAGTTCTTTGAATATACGAAGGCATCCAATGAGCAAGTCCGCCAACA
>JAYUEB010000786.1:0-2803 GCA_043739525.1 Bdellovibrionales bacterium | reverse complement strand
CGGAGGCAAATCGGCTTTCTTATATCGACAAAATCAACAGTCATCAGGTTGCTTACAAAGTTCCTGATTTTACAAAAGATTCTGAAGGTGGCTGCTGGTTAGAAGAAACCTTTTGCGCAAACCTTGAGCGCCCGGATCTGGTGCAATCACAACTAGGAACTTATCTTCTTTTTAAAAATGCTTTTAATAAAATTCAGTCTCATTAAAAAAACCAGTGCCCGGTGACTTGCGTGTGTACCTGTCTGGAAGTTGGTTGTAAGCCGCTTTAATATCAATCAGCCAATTAAATCTAATTAAGTGCCAAAGGGCTGCTACACCGTCGGTCCAATTGATTTTCTTTCCTTGAAGCTTTGATCTTGGGAAGTATCGAATCGGAATTTCGCGAAGACGCGCCTGGGTCTTTGCAACGTAAGCAGTGATTTCAACTTCAATTCCAAAACGCTGAGATTTTAAATCCATGCTTTGCACCAGATCGGCATTAAATATTTTATAACAAGTTTCCATATCGGTTAAATAAAGTCCCGACATCAAATTACTCAGCAAAGTTAAAAATCGGTTGATAAGGTAATGGTAGGTGCGACGAACTTGCGTGCTGTCTTTTTTAAACCGACTTCCAAAAACCACATCAGCTTCGCCATTGATCAGCGGCAACAAAAGTTTTGGAACATCATAAGGCGTGTACTCAAAATCAGCGTCTTGAATCATAATCAGCTGCCCTTTTGATTCTTTGATGCCTCGGATAACAGCAGCACCCTTCCCCTGGTTTTTTTCTTGAAGGATCAGATTAAAGCCAAGATGTTTTGCCAGTTCGATAAGGATTTCACGCGAACCGTCGGTTGAACAGTCATCCACAAAAATCCATTCGCGCTGGATCGGACAAGGCGACTTCATCAGAATATCGATCACTTCGCGCAAATGGCGAGCCTCATTGTAAACGGGCACAACGACACTAAGAGTTTTGGCAATATTTTCCACTGGACTGAATATAACCATATGCGATCCAGTTGCATGCCTTTTTGCGTTATGGGGGACTTCGGATTCCTTCATTGGAACAAGAACCAAATAAGGCCGAAGCATAATCGGCAGGGCCCACCCCATAATGTGGATAACCTTGAGGCTTTTAACTTAATCATTTGAGAACTGAGGAGAAATTGGCCTCAACCTATAACACCCTGGATTTTTCGCGATGCTAGGGTCTCGATTTCCTAGTGGAGACTTCGGAGTGGGCGCGAAACGCAGATTGTCCTGAATTTTTATGAAACCCTATCGGCATTCATTTATTTGGGCGAGTCGCTTCTGCTTGTGATTGAGGTCCAAAAAGAACAGTTAATGGACTTTGCCGAAATATTATTTTACGCTCTCAATCGATGAAAACAACCTATGAAGATTATGGGCGCTTTATTTTTAAAATTCCTAAACTGAGGGAACGACATGGTTTTTTCAAATTTGAACTTTTAAAAAGTGAGATTCTATGACTTTTGCCGAACGGCGCGAACAGCTGACCAAGTTCAAAATATTTTTGGGTCCGCTCGTTTGGAAACTTTATATTTTCACGATTTTTGTTGGCCTTGCCTGGTTCTTTGTTGAAATGGCTTTCGTTTATATTTTGCAGATTTTCCTCAGAGGAATCGGTTTGATCCAAGGAAGCCAAACCTTTATTCCTCAGTGGCTTCCCAACTCGCTTCCAATCGTTGTCATATCGCTGATCAGTTTTGGTATTTTTCGAAGCCTAGTGCTTTTAGCTAAGTCTTTAATTAGTGGAATGATCAATCAAACATTCGCCAAAGAACAACGCGCTAGAATCCTAACCCTAACTTTAACTCAGCACCCGACAGAGTCCTCTTCTGAAATTGTTGCTCTTTTTTCTGAGCGAATGGTGCAGGCAGGGGCCTTCGTCATGTTCTCGGCGCAGCTTGCTGTCGTCGCTATGACGTCACTTTTATTAACGATCATGGGTATGTTTCTGGCACCGATTGAATTTTTAACCGGAATATTTTTCCTTGGAATATTTTATTTCCCAATGAATGCTTTTAATAAATATATAACCAAGGCCGCAGAAGGGACCTCTGCTGAGTGGAATATTGTTACAAGCACACTTGTTGTGGGACTAAAAAATTCTTTTCTACTTAGGCTTTACGACCGCGAAAGGCATGAGGCTCGCCGTGGAGCTAATGCACTAGATGCCTACTTGAAGCATTACTTTTCATATTATAAAATTTCGTCGGTGCGTTTCATTTTACCCAACGCTATAGGAATCATCGCGATAAGCCTGATCACATTCGTCAGCGTAACTTATATGAGAACGTCGCCGATTAGACTTCTAAGCTTCTTTTATCTTTTCATCCGATTATCTCAAAATGTGAGTGAGATCAGCACACATCTAAATGATTCGCTCCTCTTTTTACCAAGTTTTAAGGCGGTCTTTCAGTTTATCCAAAAATATAGTCGAACTATTGACAAGGCTTCAAATCCGAATCAAATCACCCAAAAAATTAATCCCCCACTTGCAATTCGAATCAAAAATATTTCTTACGGGTATAGCTCAGATCATTTCCTATTTAAAATGTTTTCCGCGGAAATTAAAACCGGTGAACTTTTTCTCGTTAGAGGCGAGAGTGGGACTGGAAAAAGTACTTTATTAGCTCTGATGGCCGGATTGCTTAAGCCGACCCAAGGTCAAATTCTGATCAACGGCCGAAATGCTGATGAAGGGCGTACTGATTTTTCAAATCTAATTGCCTATGTTGGACCGGAGCCTTACCTTTTGGCGGGACCCGTAAGACAAAACCTTATTTATCCAGAT
>JAYUEB010000785.1:0-2804 GCA_043739525.1 Bdellovibrionales bacterium | reverse complement strand
ACCAGGTCGTTATTCGGCGATCACTTTCAAAGCTGATAAACTTGGTGAGTTTTATGTGTTCTGCGCTGAGTACTGCGGTGACGGTCACTCGATGATGCGCGCTTTGGTGAAAGTAGTCTCTCCAGAAGACTACGAAAAATGGTTGTCTTCTGAGGGTAGCGGTAATCTTTCTCTTGCTGATAAGGGCCGAGCTCTTTATGCAGCTAAGGCTTGTGTGGGTTGCCATAGCTTAGATGGAAGTCGCGTCGTAGGCCCAACATTTAAAGGTGTTTGGGGACGAACAGAAGAGATGAGCGACGGACAGAAAATCGTTGTGAATGAAGAATACGTTCGTGAGTCTATTTTGGAGCCGAACGCGAAAATCGTGAAGTCTTTCCCAAGTGGAGTGATGCCTGTATTTAAGGGTCAAGTCACAGATGAAGATATCACAGCAATTATTGAATTTTTGAAATCAGTTAAATAGAAGGGGATGCAAATGGCTCACGCAGCTGCTAGCGCAGATTCTAACTACCTCAACCACGAAAAAGGTTTGTGGTCTTGGTTGTCGACTCTCGATCATAAACGCATCGGGATTTTATATTTTATCACTGTTATGACCTTCTTTTTAATTGGCGGAATTTTCGCACTTTTGATTCGCACCCAGCTTCTCACGGGTACGATGAATTTATTTCCAGCTGCGACTTATAATCGGGTGATGACTTATCACGGTGCGGTGATGGTGTTCATGGTGATCATTCCGGGTATTCCTGCTTTTTTAGGTAACTTCATTATGCCAATGCAAATTGGTGCTAAGGACGTTGCCTTTCCGAGACTCAATTTACTCAGTTGGTATTGTCTTCTTGTCGGTGCTGCAATTGCTTTCTCTTCTTTGTTAGTAGGCGGAGCCGATACAGGTTGGACTTTCTATACTCCGTATTCGATTCAAACGAAACCGGCTGTGATGCTAATGGGTTTTGGAGTTTTCGTTGCCGGATTTTCATCGATCCTCACTGGCCTGAACTTCATCGTTACAGTTCATAAGTTACGTGCTCCAGGTATGACAATGAATCGGATCCCACTCTTTGTTTGGGCTCTTTATTCAACTGCTATTATCCAGGTTTTGGCGACTCCGATTCTTGCAATCACGGTTCTTCTTCTTGCGATGGAGAATATTTTCGGAATCGGCTTCTTTGATCCGACTTTGGGTGGTGACCCGGTTCTCTATCAACATTTCTTCTGGTTCTATTCGCATCCTGCGGTTTACATTATGATCTTGCCTGCCTTCGGTATTATCAGTGAGTTGATTACCGCGTTTTCTCGTAAAACGATTTTTGGATATACAGCGATTGCCTATTCAAGCTTGGCGATTGCTGCAGTCAGCTTTTTCGTTTGGGGACATCATTTGTTCGTGAGCGGTCAGTCTGAGGTGGTGGCGATTATCTTCTCATTCTTAACGATGCTCGTTGGGGTGCCGACGGCGATTAAAACGTTCAACTGGGTTGCGACCATGTATAAAGCCAACATCAATTTGGCGTCACCAATGCTCTTTGCAATCGGCTTTATGTTCTTATTCACAATCGGCGGTGTGACCGGAATTTTCTTGGCAACTATCGCGGTTGATGTCCATTTGACGGATACTTACTTTGTCGTGGCGCACTTTCATTACGTGATGGTGGGTGGAACTCTCATGGCAATCATGGGAGGTATCTACTACTGGTTCCCTAAAATGTTTGGAAAGATGTGCAATGAAGTGGGTGCGAAAGCTTCTTTCGTTTTTATCTTCATCGGCTTTAACGTTACCTTCTTTCCACAATTTATTTTGGGTGCGAAAGGTATGCCTCGTAGATATGCGAGCTATCATGTTGCCTACACGAGCTTCAATCAGATTTCGTCGGTCGGCGCTTACTTGATTGGTTTTGGATTTTTGATTGCTCTTGTAACTGTCATTCACGCTTTGGTTAAAGGTAAGAAGGCGACTGCAAATCCTTGGGGTGCTAAAACCCTTGAGTGGACAACAGCGTCTCCGCCTCCTCATGAAAACTTTTTAGTAACTCCAATCGTAACAGCAGGTCCATATGAATACCGTTAAACCAGCCGCACACGAACATCATTACGCTCATCACTTTGATAGTGCTGAACACGAATACGAAAGTAGCAAACAGGGCATCTGGGCATTTTTATGTACTGAGGTGATTATGTTCGGTGGACTTTTTGTCGCCTACGCATATTTTCACTCAAAGTACCCTGAGCTTTTCAAAGCGGGATCGCAATATCTCAATTGGAAATTGGGAGCTTTAAATACCGTTGTTTTGATCACGAGCTCTTTGACGATGGCTTTGGGAATTTACTACGTTCAGAAGCGCCAAAAGTCGAAAGCCGTTTTGATGCTCGCGCTGACAATCCTTTTTGGATTTGTCTTCTTAGGCGTAAAATATATTGAGTACTCTCATAAAATTGAAGAAGGCTTGCTACCTGGAACTTGGTTTCACGGTGAACTCGGAGAAGTTAAAAATCTTCCGCTTTATTTCTCATTTTATTTTATGATGACGGGTCTTCACGGAATTCACGTGGTTGCAGGTATGTGCCTGATCGCTTGGGTTTTGAAACGTACTTTGAATGATGAGTTTGGTCCTGAGTTTTATACTCCTGTTGAAGGCGTGGGACTATTCTGGCATCTGGTCGATTTAGTTTGGATTTACTTATTTCCACTACTTTACTTGGTATCCTAAGGAGCTCATATGTCACAAAACTCTCACGCAGAACATTCGGATGCTCATCACGTTATTGAGTTTTCAACTTATATGAAGGTCTTTGTAACGCTTTTG
>JAYUEB010000784.1:0-2806 GCA_043739525.1 Bdellovibrionales bacterium | reverse complement strand
CTTGAGCTCACATCACTTAAGAAGTTAATTTACCATGGAGAAAACGGCTACTCAACCAGAGATCAAGATTCTCGAGTAGCATCTTATTACTGCAGTCTCACTCGACTCGAAACAACGGGCGCATTGATAAGTCAAAACGAAAGTTTTACTGTGACCGGTTTTTCATGGCTGGATCACGAAAAGATGTCGTCCAATCCACAACGGTTCACATGGGGTTGGGATTGGTTTTCTATTCAACTCGACAATAACGAAGAACTTATGATCTATCGATTTCATAACGCTGATGGAACTCACGACAATCAATCTAGTTTTGGAACTTACGTTGACTCAAAAGGGGGCACTAAGCATTTGAGCACCCATGACTTTCAGCTCAAAGAGCTCGCCTATTGGCAAAGTGAGTTATCAAAGGGCATTTATCCGGTTCACTGGCAAATCAAAATTCTTTCACTTGATCTCGAAATTGATCTTAGGCCTCATTTTTTCGACTGTGAACTAAATTGTGTCCGCACGACTTTTGTAGCCTATTGGGAGGGACCTACTTGGGTAACGGGGCATAAAGCAGGTGAGTCTTTGAGTGGCCGAGGTTACTTAGAGCTTTGTGGTTATGATCGTAGATTAAGTACCAAGCTCATACAATTTGCACTTACTCCTCAAGATCTGCACTCTTAAAATAAATATCTAAATTTTTAGCGATATAAAAAGACACCATACCGTGAAACATTTCAAAATATTCACTGTCATAATTTTGCGACTGAGCAAGGGCGCTGAATGTGTGAAAGACCTCTCTGTACATTGACCAAACTTGCAACGGATCAACGGCTTTAAGGCTTGCGAGTGTTTGTAGGCCGCTTCGTTGATCCTCAAGAAGATCTCCCAAGTCATCAGCCAACTGAATCGGAGCTCCTAGCAATAAGAAGGCATCGAGCTCGTTTTTGGTAAAAGCTTTGGGAGAGAGTAGAGCCGATAATTGAGTGGCATATCCACCTTTCAAATAGGTGTTGGCTTTAAGTTTTTTTAAGTCGAGATCTTTCTCTTTGAAAAAGGCAGATTCGAACTGAATTTCATGAAGTTTTTCAAAAATTTCGCCAAAAGTCTTTGAATTTTCTGATGGTAAAAGTTCAAAGACTTTTCTATTAACAGCATGAAAGAGTTCTACAAGCGGCCACTCTGTCGAGATCGTATCTGATTCTGAGGGTATGGCTTGAAGACTCTCGAAACTGCCGGACTTTTCAATGTCAAAATAATTTTGATCATCAAACAATGTGTCGTAGATTACATACATAGAACTAAACAATGAATTTAGAGTTTCATCAACCGGAGAGGCGCGCATCTTTCCGGCGATGAGATGAAATACGAAAACTCGACTTGCAACCATCTGCAGTTTTTTGAGTAAGGCTTGATGCGCAGGGTTTTTGAAAAGGTCTGAAAAGTGAAGCGCAATAAGTGGAAGAACAGAATTGCGAAAACTTTGATCTGCTAATGTGGACCACTCGCGATGTTGATGTGCCGAAATAGCAAAGGCCTTCGCCGCAGTTAGGCCTTCTTGAAAGAGTTCGGGTTTCGGCGAATGTTGAAAGTACTGGTCGATCAAGGCGATAGATTCTTGATGGATCTCACTCAGCGAATTCATAAGATTTCCTCTGCTAAAACTGGTTTTTTTGTCGCGAGCGCCTTTTCAATGAGGTCAGCAGCATGTTTTACGCCTCCAGATTTTAAAATAGCATCTTGAAGTCTCACGGCATTTCTTTTGTATTTAGGGTCTTCGAGTACAAGTTTTATTTTTTCTTTTAGGCTAGCCGACGAGAGTTGATGTAAAGATATCCTTTCTCCAACGTGATTCCAGAGGATGCGCGCCGAATTTCCCGGTTGATCATTCGATATCGGAATGGCTACCATCGGAACGGCATTCATCAGGCATTCCATCGTCGAGTTCGCTCCGGCATGAGTAATCATCAAAGAGGCCTTTTGAAGAAGATCGAGCTGAGGGGCGTAATCGACAACAATGGCGTGAGATTGTAGTGGTATCTTGGTCGTATCGACATTTTGGCCTAGAGAAATCACCAGATCGACCTCTAAATCTTTACACGCCTCTGCGATCATCAAAAAAGTTTTTTCTAACTTATTTTGCAGAGTTCCCATTGATGCATAAACCAAGGGCTTTCCTCGTAGCTTTTCCCACGGGAAACTGATTTTTTCTCGGCTCGCATTTGTATGAAAAGGTCCGGTAAAATGAAAATGCGGAGGGAGTTTTTTGCGAGGAAACTCGTACTCTCGCGGAAACTGACTAATTTGAAGAAGAGAAGAAAAAACCTCATTTGAATTTTCATATGCTTTTAAACCATGATCACGACGATATTGAACGACTAAGTTAATAATTGGCCTCGCCAGAATTCGTTGAAGGCCGTAAGCAAGTTGATTTCTAAAAACACCTGACCATTTTGGATTATAAGACCAAGGAACAAACACCGGCGGAATCTGTGGCTCTTGATTCAATGGTACTGCACTGCAAATAGTAATATACGGAACACCCGCCGCTTCGGCGACAGTTCCACTTTCAACCGACCCTTGATTGGCAAGGAGAGCATCAATTTTACATTTACGAAAGGCTTGTGGCGCCTCAGTTAGCATCACTTGCGCCCATGCACCCAACTGTTCAATGGTATATTGAACAGCGGCGAGTCCTTTTAAGTGAGCCAGTTTTTCGAGGTTTTTAAAAGAAGCTCCGAGCGGAAAATTCTCGTGACCGACAGTTTCAAAATTGAGACCCGCAGCTCGAACTCTCTTCTCCATGTCGAGAATGCCAAAC
>JAYUEB010000783.1:0-2807 GCA_043739525.1 Bdellovibrionales bacterium | reverse complement strand
CTTATCTCTTGCGCAAAAAAAAAAAAACGAGCCTGCCAACGCGTTCGGCTCTACCTAAATAGATATTGCTTTCAACTGAAAGACAGTCAAAAATCTAGTCAGTCTTTAATCTTTATAAATAATTATAAAAATAGGAAATATTTTGTTTGATACGACCCCAATATCCTTCTTCAGGGTAGACCTCACTACTCAGTTCGCACTTTTTTGAGCCTCATATCGACTCTGCCACAAATCATTTGCATTATCGATGATGACGAAGCCTTTACTCAGATCCTCGAGGAAGCGCTAGCTAATGAAACTTATACGACCATTGCCTTTCGTTCAGCTCGGTCCTTTTTGCAATGGCGATCCGACTCTCATCATATCTGTGATTTAATAATCACTGACGTGAGTATGCCAGACTTATCCGGCTATGGGCTTTGTAAAGAAATTCGAGCTCACCAGAAATCCCAACGTATTCCGATTATCATTTTGACCGGGAGTGATCAATCCGAAGGAAAAGTCTTGAGCCTTAAATATGGCGCAGATGATTTCATTCAAAAACCTTTTCGACAAAATGAACTCCTAGCCAAAATTCAGTCGCTCCTCAAAATTCACGCCGACGAAACTGAACGCCTGACACGCATGTCACGATTTGTTTCACCAAACATAGCACCCTTACTCCTGTCAGATAACAAACACCTCATTCTCAAGCCTCATCAAGCTGAGATCACCGTTTTGTTCATAGACCTACGCAGATTTACAGCTTTTTCTGAGACCTTCGAGCCAATCGAAGTTATGGAAGTTCTCAATCTGTATTACAATACGGTAGGTCGTTTGATAATAAAACATGAAGCAACCCTAGGTTTTATGGCGGGCGATGGCTTTATGCTATTCTTGAACGACCCAAAGCCTATTCAACGGCATCAAGAAGCCGCAATCAATCTAGCACTTGATATACGCGAAGAACTCTCACTTTTAAAAATTTCTTGGCAAAGCAAAGGCTACGATATTGATTTTGGCATAGGGATCGCAGACGGGAAAGCTACCATCGGAGGCATCGGCTTTGATCAATTCTGGCAATACTCAGTGATAGGATACGTCGCAAATCTTGCCTCACGCATCTGCGAACAAGCAATCAAGGGACAAATTCTCGCATCCCATTATTTTCTCAATCGATTAACTAATAAAAACTACCTATCAGAGTCGATCGGCCCTATGTCCTTCAAGGGAATTCAAAAGTCGGTAGATATTCAGAATGTTCTTTCGATCAAAAAATCTGGTTTGCCGGAGCTACCATAAATAGAAAAATATCTTTTGAAACGGGCTTGTGACTTCGAACCTCTCATAATCGTTTTTACCGTAGTTTACTTAAACAAAGTCTTTTCAAAACTTAAGCCCCTCAATAACAGACCGAATTTCCTGCACCCTGCGATCATCGTAAGGAGAATAATTAAAGAACTTTCCGTTATCGAGAACAATCTTATATTTAACGTAACTAATACTCACAAAAAAATTCTTATAAACAAAAGATGAAAACTTCGAGCAAGTAATCCTTATCTCGTTTCCTGGTTCTCGACAATAATTTCCCTGAACGGACGCCATGTCTTTCGCGTGCACCAGATTTTCAATAGCCAGAGTCGCACGAGCCTGCCATCCGAATGCATATCTCCACACAGTAACAAGAACACCATCAACTTTAATGGTCGTCATTTCTTCGAGTGCTTGAGCTGCATTCTTATCGGCTTGAGATTTTGAAAGCGCTCCATTTGCATAAACGACAGCGCGAGCGATAATAGTGAAAATCAATGCTCCACTCTTACCTGAGTTGGCTAAAAAATTCATCTCTTTAAGGTCGGATCCTGTGAAGGTTTCGACTCGGTGAGAACTTGCATTAAGTGCACCTACAAAATTTCCGATTGAGGGAGAATGGCGAAAAACGCCAAAAAGAACAAGAATCAAAAAAGCGACACCCACGATACCAATAGTAAGTCTATTTTGCTCGGTCATTCCCCAATGCTATATTTGATCCAAATTTTAGGAAAGAAAAAAAACGTGAACAATCCTAAGTTCGACTTAATGTTGCTGTCGTGTCGTTTTCCGACTAGGCGGATTTTTCAGCTTAACTGTTGTGGGCGCGGTATTCGGCACCCGCGCGACTACAGCTTGAGGCAATGGCCGCACTTGAACAGGTTGACCCACAGTTGGCATTCTCACCGGTACCGTGACAGAAGGCACCACTGTCGGCTTCAAAGCAACTGCATTCATTGCCGCAATTTCAGAAGCCTTAGCTTTTTGTACCGAGAGTTCGATCCAATAATTATAGCGATCACCCAATTTTATAACGAAGAGTGAGGTAATGTAAAACACGAGCATCAAATAGTGTCGTCCCATCGCTTTTTGCTTAAGCTCGATCTCTAGTTTTGATAAGCGAGATGCAACGACCTCAACCCGCTTTGTTAATTTCGAAGTCATCGGATGACTAGGTATACTGGCGACATCTATTGCCAACGTCTTATCATTCGCGCTGTCTATCAGCATATTTTGCGCACGTATATTGAGTTCGTTCGTTTGCATGCGATCAATTTTCATTTCTTCGGCAAACAAAATACTGACCATGTGACCAGTATCTGCGTAATCATATGCAGGGTAAGTTGCCCTTAAAACTCTTCGTATCTCATATTGAAATTCACGTGCATCGTGAAAACGTTTTGACGGGTCTTTTTCAAGAGCTTTTAGAATGATATTATCGATCTCAAGCATGACATCTTTATTTAGACTCGATGGCCGAACCACATTTTTATCACATTGAATAACTTTAGACATGA
>JAYUEB010000782.1:0-2810 GCA_043739525.1 Bdellovibrionales bacterium | reverse complement strand
CAGTATTTTTTTTATTCCGATATCGCAATTGCGACAGATTCAAAGTTTGAGAAGTTGGAAGTATTTTCCAGCTGTGCTGTTTATGGCTTCCGCCATTTTGATTGACTGGATTTTAAGCCGATCCTATTAGAGCTATTTGGTAACTAGACTTTAAGAATCGGACTTTTACATTCGGAACTTGAAATGGTACGTTAAAAGTATGAGAACATTTTTGCTCTTAAGTCTTTTATTAGTCCAGACCATTGCATACGCTGAGATTTCATTCGTTGATAATCCAAACTTTGAAGTCCATGGATGTCGACTCTATGCGGACAGCGAGTTTATTAATCCAATCATAGATCAGAAATGCGCTCAGCAAACGTATTGTATGAACGTAAACGTAAACTGTTTCTTTTTTGATAAAGACACGCTTAGGAGTTTTAAGGGGGATTGGAAGGCCGTAAAAGCCGCCGGTCCTAATGGTTGGATTCAAGCTGACGGAGCCATCTTCTGCAAACAAGAGGGCAATTCATGTACCGGCTTAGATCTTGATATCTGCGCGAATAAATCTCCGGAAGAAATTCAGTGCAGTATGCAAGATCTTCCGGGTATTCCTAAAATATTTACGATCCCTCGAAAAAAGTCAGGAACCGTGCGATGAAAAAAGTTTTGCTACTTTCATTTTGCTTATTTTTGATTGCGAGACCGGCGCACTCAGCACTGATTAATGTATTTAAATTTATGGGAGTTGTTCAGAGTTTTGATCAGAACAATGTCCGGGTTTTATGTCAGGGGCGAAAAGTGAGTATTCCGAAGTCGACTGTGTTCTCAGGCGATATTCGAGTGGGTGAGGCGATTGCGTTTCGGCTTGATAGCGATCAGATGCAAAGTATTTTTTTGAGCCGTGCTCCGGCTTCTTCTAAGAGTACTCGTTAACCTACCGGCAATTCGCAAAAACTTATAAAGATTTTTCAGATCCTAAAAACTCAAACCTCAATTTAGCGACGAATGCTCCCAATGGTTGGAGACCCGAGTACGACTGGTTACATATGGGAACCGGCTGGCATGGATCAGCTAGAGGTACTCGCGAGCTCATTTGTACGAACAAACTCCTGGGCTCCTGAAATTTGATACCAGTGTTTCTCTGAGAAAAAGATCAACAAAAATAAAATCGGAATGAGAAACATGGCCGCAAAAATACCTAGAATAATCCAAAGTTTTACCTGCGTATCGTCTATAGGAATCATCCAAACGCCCGTGACGATGGATCCGACAAAACCGAGTATCATAAGCTGAAAAAATGAAAATAGAATAAACGCAAAGAGGAGGCTTCGGCGGGCGAACTGTAAGGTCCTTAGATAAACAAGTAAGGCCTTATTTTTTAACCGTGAAACCGCAAAATTAAATGCGAGTTGTTTGAAAATAAAGGTAAACATCAATGAAGTTCGTTTTGTTTCTTGCCACCGGCGATGAAAAGACCAATCACAAATGCGAAAAATCCTACGATGCCTAGAACCATCCATGGATTTTCTTTCAATTTTGATTCGGCTTGCTCTTTTCTTCGAACAACTTCTGTCTCAATATTACCCTGCATATTAGTAAGGTAAGGTTTCAAAGACTGTAGATGTGCCTTAATATCATTGAAGTCCTTTTCTAAGACTCCTTGAAAGTCGTGGCCTGCATCTTGACTGAACTTTTCAATTCTTTCAATGGCTTCAGTAATAGTCTTAGCACTCTTCATTTTAGGTTCTATATCCAATTTGTCCACAAAGTCTCCTGATTTTTGAGATTGAAAATACAAGTAGTAGCAATATCAATGCCGGGATAGCTGGGCTTGAGGGGCATTTAAAATATTGAGGTGGGGTGAAGTACCCGAGCGATGAGCATTTTGTTCCAGATTTGCCTCATGAACAAAAACTTCAAGTTTCCTTGGAGAAGTTGCGCAAAATTTCTGTGTTTAGCTAATTCGGCTTTTTTGGCGAGATCAATTTTGTACAATGAATCTACAGAAAATCGTCATAAAATGTCGAATGAAAATGCAAAGCAAGCGACATTCAGAAAAATGATCTCGATTCGAATCGTTTACTTAAAAAAAATTTCATCCGAACGAAAATTGAGAGAAAATGTTTTGTGAGGGCGAATTTATGGACAAGAATATCGAAAGCTTTGGCAACTATGTGCTTTTGAAGAAAATTGCGATTGGCGGTATGGCCGAGGTATTTTTGGCTCGTCCAGCGGTTCGGGAGGGCGACGGGCGGCTACTCGTGATCAAACGCATTTTACCTCATATCGCAAATCAATCTGAATTCGTGAGTATGTTTCAGCAAGAGATTCAAACCATTATGGGATTTAATCATACGAATGTTGTACAGCTGCACGATTTCGGCTCGGTAGGCGGGCAGCCCTATATTGCGATGGAATTTATTGAGGGCAAAAGTATTCGGGATATTGTTGTGAAATTAAAAAGCAAGGGTATTAAGATGCCGGTACCAGTGGTTCTTAGTATAGTTGCGCAAGCAGCATCGGGATTACATTACGCTCACACGTTTACTCACAAGACGAACGGTAAGCCCCTTAATACGATTCATCGCGACCTGACTCCGCACAATCTTATTTTATCTTATGACGGTAATTTGAAGCTGATTGATTTTGGTATTGCTAAGGCTTCAGACAGCGCTCGCGACCATACACAAGTGGGAGGAGTCAAAGGCAAAGCCGGGTATTTCTCACCCGAGCAGGCGGTAGAACAAAAGATCGATGCCCGCTCTGACATTTTTTCGTTGGGTGTAGTTGCATGGGAGCTTTTGACTGGTGAAAGACTTTTTGTAAAA
>JAYUEB010000781.1:0-2816 GCA_043739525.1 Bdellovibrionales bacterium | reverse complement strand
GGTCGTGCTCTCTCCACTAAACGATGAGAAGCTCAAATACGCGGTTTTCTCAAAGGCTGATCCAGCGCATGTTAAGCGTGGGGTTGCGACTCCAGGCGATGTCATCGACACCGGTTGGATGAACATGAAGTTTCGTATTTTTAAGTTTATGCCCCACGCGAAAGAGCAAACGAAGTTTGTAGCACTTGAGCGTCCGACGCCTCTCACGACTCAAGCTTTGAAAGTTATCTTTACTGAAAAATCAAAAACAGTTGAGCATTGGGTCCAGTTAAACGGTCCTATTCGCTTATTTACGGCAAACAACGCCTATGCGATCAGCTATGCAAACCGTGCGATTTTGCTCGATTTCAATTTGCAACTCACGAACTTTAGTGTGGGCCGTTACCCTGGAACAAACCGAGCGGCAACCTATCAGAGCGTTGTCACCCTTGAAGAGCGTGGTGCTCAGTTGGCAGATGCTCTTCATCCTTTATCGGATAAGGGCCCTCAGGTCATTCCAAACATCAAAATCTCAATGAATGAGCCTCTCAAATATGGCGGCTTCACTTTTTACCAATCCTCGTTTCAAGAAGATGAGAGCGGTCGACCGACGATGTCTATATTAAGTGTCAATCGTGATCCAGGTCGTTGGATCAAATATCTTGGGGCCCTCATTATCGTTTTAGGAATTTTACATTTGTTTTATTATAAAAATATTAAAAAATCTTTTAAGAGTTCGCCAAAAAATTCTGTGGAGTCAAAATGAACAAATTTCTCATGATGCTGACGCTGATCTGCTCCGTCCAAGCTTTTGCTGGAAATGAAATGGCGCCTTTGCAGCTTTTACCAGTGCAAGATAGTGGGCGCATTAAGCCCTATGATACGTTTGCGCGTGAATCTTTGCAGCTTATCTATGGTAAGCAAAGCTTTCAATCGCGACCAGCCGTCGAGGTCGTAACGACTTGGTTTTTAGTTCCAGAGGCATGGGAGAAGAAAAAACTTTTTCAAGTTTCGCATCGTGGACTTAAGGAAGCTCTTAAGCTCAATGTTGAAGAGAGTTATTTTGATATCGGATCTTTTTTAGCCAATGATCGTATTAGCTTTGTGTTTCAAGAATTACAGGCAAAGCAGGAGACCAAAGAGAAGCTGGATCCTTACTTTCAAGCGGTTCAAAGACTTCAAAATCAACTTGGTCTTTTTATGGCGATTAAAAATGGCCAGGTGATTCGGGTTCTACCGGTGAATTCAGCGAATCAAGTTCCTGAGGCTCCGACTCTGCCGGGAACTCTTCCAAATTTGTCAGCAGCCAGTGCTCAAAAAGCAAAGAATGATGCGTGGATTACGATTGCCGATTTACCGCCTGAAGGCGCCGATAAATTTTCGCAAATTTCAAAAGCCTTTGCGCGAGTTTTGCCTGGTGTTGAGCGTCCAGCTATGCCCGGAGACATCAGTCTTGAGAAGGCGGTGAATGATTTTAAGTCTTATGCTTTTACGCAGAACTCGTCATACGCCGCTGCTGAAAAAGATATCGCACTTGAAGTTCACTACAACGACCTCAATCCATTTTTGAATACTTGGATTTTGTACCTCATCAGTGTTTTGATCATGAGTATTGCTTGGTTTACTAAAAATAAATGGGCCTATCGGGGGGCTTGGTTATTCGCTCTCATGGCGGTCGCAATGCATGTCTATGGATTCGGCATTCGAGTCTATTTAACGGGCAGACCCCCTGTTTCAAATATGTATGAGTCGGTTGTTTGGGTGTCTTTTGGGGCGGTCTTCTTTTCGATGATTTTTGAGGCCATTCATAAGAGGTTCTTTATTCTCCTTGCCGGAACTTCGGTCGCCGTTTTGTGTTTGATCGTAGCCTCGCAAGCTCCCGCTATATTAGACAGCAGTCTCCAGCCTCTTGAGCCGGTTTTAAGAAGTAATTTGTGGCTCAGCATTCACGTTCTCACGATCACGATTAGTTACTCGGCATTTTTTCTGGCCTTTGCTTTAGGCGATGTCGGGCTCTTTCAATTTTTGAAAGGCTTGGATGGTCGCAGTGAACGGGTAAAAGAAATACAGCAGGCTATTTATCGTGCCATGCAAATTGGCGTGGTCCTGCTTGCAACCGGAATTATCATGGGTGGTATCTGGGCTGACTACTCTTGGGGGCGTTTTTGGGGATGGGATCCAAAAGAAACTTGGGCACTCATCGCGCTTCTTGGTTACATTGCCATATTACACGGCAGACTTGCGGGTTGGCTTCGTGAGTTCGGCTTTGTTGCGAGTAGCGTGATCTCATTCTCCCTCGTCATGATGGCGTGGTATGGGGTAAATTATGTATTGGGTGCAGGCCTTCACTCTTATGGTTTCGGTGCTGGCGGAGTCCAGTATGTGGCGAGCTTTGTCCTTCTCCACTTTATATATGTCGGATATGTGAGCTATGTCGTTCAACAGAGAAAGAGTCCTATCGGAAAGGGTCCTTCCGCGACTTAAGTGACTGCCTGATTCGTACGCAGAACATTCCTAACCTACGCCGAGCTCTCTTGCTCGGTTAAGTCTTTGATAAACTTTTTCAATTGATTTTCAAAAAGTATTTCCAAATTTCAAACAAATTCGTTAGCTTGTCCTAAGTTGAAAAAATCCATTGTTGATTTTCTAGTCTATGCACGACTTTGGTCGGTGTGGGCGTCTCATCGAGGGACTCTAAATTATGATAATACGTCTTATAAATTCTATTAGAAAAACTTCTTCTAATTGGTCTCAAAAATCTTTTTCAAAACGCTTTCGTGTTTTGGCTTTTGCAAGTTTGCTGCTTGCACTCACTTCGTGCGAACTCCCTATGGGAC
>JAYUEB010000780.1:0-8461 GCA_043739525.1 Bdellovibrionales bacterium | reverse complement strand
GCTTGCACTCACGTCGTGCGAACTCCCTATGGGACTCGAATGGGGAAGTATCGGTTACAATCAGGGTTACCAACCTGAACAACCGATTCCTTACTCGCATGAACTCCATGCGGGAAATTATCAGATTCCTTGTTTGTATTGCCATTCAAGTGCTGAACGCGCCAATCATGCGGCAGTTCCAAGTCTGAATATTTGTATGAACTGTCACATCGTGGTTCCAGGTAGTGCACACAAAGATGCTATTGATCGCATCAAGGCTGCGTATGCCGCGAACGAGCCAATTGCTTGGGTGAAAGTTCACATGCTACCTGATTTCGTGAAGTTCAATCATAAGCGCCATGTGCAAAGATTTGGTACTCCTGAGTCTTGTCACAAATGTCACGGACCTATTGAAACAATGGCTCGGGTTTATCAGCACTCGTCTCTATCAATGGGCTGGTGTGTGAATTGCCATAGACAACCTGAAAACAACGCTCCGATTAGCTGTTCGACTTGTCACTATTAAATTTTTAATTCATCAGACGAATGGAATGAGAATATGCCAAATATTGAAAACGATACTGAGAATTATTCTGGGAAATTAGGAAACAACAAAAATCAGATTCAAAAATCTGAGTTTTGGCTTGGCCTTGAACAGTACTACGAAGATTCTGCTTTTGCGAAGAAAGCAGAGACTGAGTTCTTGTCTTCTCCTTTAAAAGAACAAGACGGAAGCGATGGCTTTGCCCGAAGAGAGTTTTTAAAATTGATGGGCGCAAGTTTCGCCATGGCAACAACTGCTGGCTGTGTACGACCTGTTCAGCACATCATTCCTTATGCTCAAGCTCCAAAAGAAATCACGCCTGGTGAAGCAGCTTACTACGCTTCAAGTTGGTTTGATGGACATCAAGGCTACGGCCTCGTAGTTAAAACTTTAGAGGGGCGTCCAATAAAAGTGGAAGGTAATCCTCGACACCCAATGAATCGTGGTGGATTGCCAGCACGCGCTCACGCGGAAGTTTTGAGCCTTTATGATCCAGATCGTATTCGCGGTCCAAGAAGAAATTTACTGAATAAAGCCCGAACGAACTACGAGAATATCGTAGCGAAGTGGGAAGAGATTGATACGGCAGTGGCTGCGGCAGCTAGCAAGGGTGGATTTGCGGTTTTAACTCCGACAATTCCAAGTCCTACAACTCAGGCTTTAATGGCAGATGTTTTGGGGCACTTCAAAGGCAAGCAATACATTGTCGACACTTTGCCAATGAGTTCGGTTCGCGAAGCTCAAAGACTTTCTTACGGTCATGATGTTTTGCCTCGTTATCGCTTTGACCTCGCAAAAATGATTGTCAGTATTGATTGCGATTTCTTGGGAACTTATTTGTCGCCTGCAGAATTTGGCCGAGATTTCTCAACGGGTCGCAAACCTGGCGAAGCGATGAATCGTTTGGTGGCATTTGAATCTTTGATGTCTTTGACTGGTATGAATGCTGATGATCGCATTCGTATTAAGCCTTCACAACAACTCGATGTTGTTTTGGGCCTCATCCACTCGGTAAATCAAAAGCTTTCAAGTCATCATGTTACGGCTCCAATTAAAGACTACGTTTCTAAATATTCAGGTGTTTCTAAGCAAATTGGTGTTGAAGAGAAAATTTGGAATAAAGTCGTTGCGGACCTCGTTGCGGCTAAAGGCCATAGCCTGATCGTTGCCGGTGGTTTGACGACTGAAACTCCTGAAGCCGTCAGTCTTCAAGTTGCAGTCAATCTTCTCAATAGCATTCTCGAGAATGACGGCACAACTGTTGACCATGAATCGGGTTACTTAACAAACCAAGGCTCTGCAACTGAGCTTCGTCAGCTTATCGAAGACATGAACGCAGGCAAAATTAAAACTCTTGTGATCAACGATGCAAACTATGTTTACACGCTTCCACGTAACTCTGGCTTTGCAGAAGCTCTTAATAAAGTAGATCTCGTTCTTTACACAGGTAATTACAACAATGCGATGGGCGGAAAAGCTCATTACTTGATTCCAGCTGGTAATAGTATGGAAACTTGGACGGACTTTGAGTTTCAAAAAGGCGTTTTCAGCATTGGTCAACCAACAATCCGACCCATGTACGAAACGCGCTCATTGCAAGAGAGCTTGCTAGCTTGGGCTGCTAAATCATCTTCCGTGCCTTCAAAATTAAAAGTGACTTGGTTTGAATACTTACAGACTCATTGGAAGAGCGACATCTTTAAAAAAGCTGGCAGCTCAAAGTCCTTTGATGATGCTTGGTATGATGTTTTGCAAACGGGCGTTGCAGGGAAAGCTTCTTCTGGTAAATCAGGTGGTCGCGGTTTCTCAGGTTCTGCACTTTCTTTAAAACAATCTGAAAAGCCAACTGGCTATGAGTTAGCACTTTATACAACAGTCCAAATGGGCGACGGAAAATTTGCAAACGTCTCTTGGCTTCAAGAGTTGCCAGATGTTGTGACCAAGATCGTTTGGGACAATTATTTAACAGTTTCAATCGGGACCGCTTCGAAAGAAAATTTAGTCGAAGGCAGCATGGTTGAACTCACTGTTGGTAAAACTTCAGTTAAGGTTCCTGTCCATATTCAACCAGGTCAGGCAGATGGAGTTTTAGGACTTGCGATTGGTTACGGCCAAAAAAATATCGGAAAAGTCGGTAGCGACATCGGTGTTGATGCGTTTGCATTTGCTGATTTCAAAGAAGGTCGCTCGATCTTCTCTGGGCTTTCGGCTTCAATCAAAAAAACAGGTGAGAAATATGAACTCGTGTCGACTCAAACCCATCACACGATGGAAGGTCGACAAATCGTTGCAGAAGCAACAAACGAGGCTTATCAAAAAAATAATGCTTCAGGCATCGAGAAAGTTTCATTGATCTCGATCTGGCCAGAACACAAATATACAAAAAATAAATGGGCGATGAGCATTGACCTCAATGTTTGTAATGGTTGCTCAGCTTGTGTGATTGCCTGCCAAAGTGAAAACAACATTCCGGTAGTTGGTAAAACATACGTGATGCAAGGTCGTGAAATGCATTGGATTCGAATCGATCGCTACTATCGTGGCGAACCTTCAAATCCAGACAGCGTTTTTCAACCGATGTTGTGCCAGCAATGTGAAAATGCTCCTTGTGAAACTGTTTGCCCAGTTGTGGCGACTGTCCATAATGATGAAGGCCTAAACGACATGATTTACAATCGTTGTGTCGGAACTAGATATTGCTCGAACAACTGTCCTTATAAAGTCAGACGCTTCAATTGGTTTAACTATTCTAAGCGTGCCGAACCTCTTCATATGGCTCTTAATCCAGATGTGACAGTTCGTACTCGCGGGGTTATGGAGAAATGTACTTTCTGCGTTCAAAGAATTCGCAAAGGAACCAGTGAGGCGAAGGATAAGCACGAAAAAGTTCAAGACGGTCAGATCAATACCGCTTGTGCCGAAAGCTGTCCAACTCAGGCAATTACATTTGGTGACTTAAGTGATCCAAATTCAAGAGTTTCAAAATTGTTTGCTAAGGCGAATAGCTATGCAGTCTTGGCGGATCTCAATACAAAACCACGGGTTCAATATGAATCGAAAATACGCAACGCTGAACGAGCATCTGAAGAAGGAGAACAAGCATGAGTTTGAAAATGCGCAAACCACTTATTCTCGGAAATAAAACCTACGCAGAGATTTCAAATGATATCTGTGAGCCGGTCGAAAGTTTACCTACCAAAAAATGGTTCGGACTTTTCTCTGCCGCAGGCCTTTTGTTTCTTTGTTATATCGGCGTAATCGCAACCGTTATCACAATCGGTATTGGTCTTCTCGGAGTGAACCATCCTATCGGATGGGGAACAATGATCGTGACTTTCGTATTTTGGATCGGTATCGGTCACGCGGGAACTTTGATTTCTGCAGTTCTGTTTTTATTTAGACAGAAATGGCGTACGTCGGTTGCTCGAAGCGCTGAAGCCATGACGGTTTTTGCCGTCATGACAGCTGGTCTTTTTCCACTCATGCATACAGGTCGTCCTTGGCTTGATTACTGGTTGATGCCTTATCCAAATCAACGCGGTCCTTTGTGGGTGAACTTCCGATCACCACTTTTGTGGGACGTATTTGCGGTCAGCACTTACGCGACCGTCTCTATGGTGTTTTGGTACATCGGAATGGTTCCTGATTTTGCAACGATTCGTGATCGCGCTCAAAATAAAGTGCGTCGTTTGATCTATGGAATCGCATCTCTCGGTTGGAGAGGTTCGGCTCGTAACTGGTCACACTACGAAATGCTCTATCTTTTACTTGCGGGTCTTTCAACTCCACTCGTACTTTCGGTTCATACAATCGTCAGCTTCGACTTCGCGGTCAGTATGTTGCCAGGTTGGCATACAACGATTTTTCCTCCGTACTTCGTAGCGGGAGCGATTTTCTCGGGATTCGGAATGGTTGTGACATTGCTCACACTCGTTCGTATCGGATATCCAAAATTTAAAGACTACATCACGATCGATCACATGGAAGTCATGAATAAGATTATTATGACAACCGGAATGATGGTTGGATACGCCTATGCTGCTGAGTTTTTCATAGCTTGGTATTCTGGAAATAAAATTGAACAATTTACTTTCATGAATCGCGCGACTGGCCCTTATTGGTGGTCTTACTGGATCATGGTCTCTTGTAACGTGATATTCCCACAGTTGTTCTGGTTCAAAAAATTGCGCCGAAGTATTCCAGTGATGTTTGTGATTTCAATTTTGGTGAATGTCGGAATGTGGTTCGAGCGTTTCGTAATCACAGTCACTTCACTGAGCCGAGATTTCTTGCCATCGAACTGGGGTATGTACGCTTGGTCACGATGGGATACCGGAATTCTATTTGGAAGTTTCGGAATGTTTCTCACAATCTTTTTAATCTACCTCAGGGTTTTTCCAGCGATTTCGATCGCAGAGATCAAACCAATGTTATATGTCGGCAAATCAAAACCTCACGGAGGACATCATGGGTAAACGAGTCGGCGGCATCGCTGGGATTTGGCACGATGACCACGAGTTAGTCGTGGCAGCTGCAAAAGTCAGAGATGCGGGTTTTGTGAAATTTGATTCGATCACGCCATTTCCAGTTCACGGTCTTGAAGAAGCGATGGGAATTCGTCGTTCGATGATTCCTTGGGTGACTTTCTTTGCGGGTGTCATTGGCGGTTGCTCAGGACTCTTTATGGAGTATTGGATTGCAGCAGTTGATTGGCCTTTGATCATAGGCGGTAAACCATTTTTCTCAGTTCCAGCTTTTATTCCGATTACCTTTGAGCTCACGATTTTGTTTGCCGCACTCTCTTCGGTGGGGGCGCTTTTTGTGATGTGCGGTCTTCCTAAAATTGATCCGCCGATCATTGATCGTGATTTAACGAGCCACAAGTTTGCGATATTTATTCCTGAAGATGATAAGGGCTACGACGCTGCAAAAGTTGAAAGTTTGATGAAACAGCTAGGTGCCAAAGAAGTTAAAAAAGTTGCTGAGTACTAGTAGGAGTTCGAAATGAAATTTATTTTCCCAATGGTTTATGTTTTGGCGGCACTCACTCTGGGCGCTTGTTCGATTGGTAAACATCCAACACCAAACGTCGATCCTATCCAAGATATGATGGAGCAAGATGCGCTTAAAGCTCAAGATTATCAACCAGGGGGCGATGGTACGAAAGCGGCGTCGATGCTTCCGCCTCAGGGAACTATTCCTCAAGGTTACAAACCGTATCCTTATCACAATGACCCAGCTGCTGCGGCTAAGAACTTGAAGAATCCCTACGCAAGCAATGAAACTGCCGAAGTTTTAAAAACTGGAGAAGCCAAATACAATACTTACTGTATTGTTTGTCACGGTCCTCAAGGTAAAGGCGACGGTTTAGTTGCTGCAAAAATGCTTTTGAAACCGCCACCTCTTATATCAGATAAGATCATTGGATATAATGACGCGCAGATTTATCACATCATGACTGACGGCCAAGGCGTTATGAGTTCTTACGCTTACCAGATGGTGAATGATAATGATCGTTGGGCGATTGTGAAGTACGTTCGCAGTCTCCAGAAATTAGCGAAAGGCAAATAAGATGCAAGCATCTCACAGTGGCTCTCAGCCTCAACCCGGAAAATTTGTTCCAAATTCAACGATCAAAACTCTTTACAGTGTTGCGATCTTGTTTGGGGTTCTGACATTTGGTGCGGGTCTCATGAGAGATCCACAGCGCATTTGGTTTTCTTTTCTTGTCAGTTTCTTCTATTTTCTTTGTTTAGGCTTAGGCGGATTATTTTTCGCATCTCTGCAGCACGTATCTAATGCGGGTTGGAGTGTGAATATTCGTCGTATCTCTGAATCTCTGACGGCTTTTTTGCCGGTGGCTGCTGTTGCGGCAATTGTTTTGCTCATAGGTTCAAAACATCTTTATGTCTGGCTTGATCCGAAAGAAATGGCTCACGATGCCGTTCTCATGGCAAAGCACGCTTATCTCAATTGCGAATTTTTTGTTGCGAGAACTGTGATATTTATTGGCCTTTGGTTGTTATTTTCAAAATTGATGATCGGTAACTCGATTAAGCAAGATGCAAATGGCGACGAAAAGTTCACAGTTAAAAATGCAGCTCTTTCAGTTGCGTTTATTTTGATTTTTGCTTTGAGCTTTTCTTTGTTCAGCGTCGACACCATCATGAGCCTCGAGCCACATTGGTATTCAACGATCTTCGGAATTTATTGCTTCTCAGGTCTTTTCCAAAGTAGTTTGGCACTCATCACGATTATTACTGTCTATTTGGTCAACCAAGGCTTGCTCCGAGGTTTGGTGAATGACAATCATCTTCACGATCTCGGAAAGTTCATGAAGGCCTTCACCGTATTTTATGCCTACATTGCGTTTTCTCAGTTCATGTTGATCTGGTACGCGAATCTTCCAGAAGAAACTATTTTTTATCTGAACCGTGCAAACGGCGGCTGGCTTATTATTTCTTGGGCGATTTTGATCTTTAAATTTATTGTTCCTTTTTTGTTGTTACTCCCAAAATGGGCAAAGCGAAATCATTCACAACTCGTGCTTGTTGCGATCATCATTTTGATTATGCAATACGTAGATGTTTACTGGATGGTTTATCCAAATTTAGATAGCAATAGCGTTCAGTTTGGCTGGCAAGAAGTTGGAATATTCTTAGGCTTTATGGGCGTATTCATGCTCGTTGTTACAAGATTCTTGGCTAAGAATAATCTCGTGCCTATCCGTGATCCACGTATCGAAGAGTCGATTCATCACGAAGTGACTTACTAAAAGTACCTCGTAGTATTTCGCAATTCAAAGCGTCTTAAAAAAGCTATCTGCAAAATGAAGCAGATAGTTTTTTTACTTAAGACTTGTAGGGTTTAAAACCGAGTAATCTCAAAACTTCTGCAATTTCAGCATCGATTTCATCAAAGCCTTGTTTACTAGGGTTGAGAGTCTTTAGCTCATTTCGTGATTCCATGAGATCAGATGTGAATTTCGAAACCATAAAATGAAAGTGTTCGTCTTCTTTCAGTTCTCGACCGATTTGAACGGTCCACCTTAACCTTCTCGCAAGTTCGAGCATATCAATTCGAAGTTTCAGATTTTTTTCAGTAACAGTTGTGGCTTGAGTTTTCTTTGTTAACTCTATTCTGGCGACGTCGATCTTAATTTGGGTACCAAGTGGTTTTAGACTCTGGTAAATTTCAACTAGTAATTGCTTTGTTTTCGAGTGATCAAAGTCAATCATGAAATTAAGTGCATCTTCCGGTAAATCAGTTAATTGATTTATTTCGGAGAAACTTTGATTGAGTTCATGCATGAAAGATATGTCATTTTTCGCGAGGCGTATGCGATCAATGATGGTCTGAGCTTCGTGCATTTTTTGAAGGATTTGAGCTCTCAATTTTAAATTTTGCAATGAATCTGGCATCGTCGTGACAAAAATATTCTTCAAAGAATCAATGTCCGTTGAGAATCGTGCAATTTGTAAACTCGTTAAATTGAAATCTTTAAAACGAAGTCCCGTACTCTCAATTCTACGTTTTTTTTCCATCACCATTGAAGTGGCGTCTAATGCTTTAAAACGTGCGCCGATTTCGTTCAAAGCTCTTTCTGAAGGAGATAAAACAGGTGGCGCTTTTTCACTTGGAGTACTGACGAAGTCCTCACAAGAAATGGTACCAAAGGCCCTCGATTTGAATGGAAGTAAAAGGAGCAAAATAAAGAGGTAGTTTTTGAGGATCATCTTTGGTCTTAAATTCAAGAAATAGGCCAGGATAAGCTCGATTAGGGTGGGTATTTAGTGTCTAAGAATTTGAAAAGAGACAAAAAAGGTTGCAAAAGCTTTGGGCCTCTCGGTATTTAGTGGTGGACTGGATTCGTGCCAAAGTCTGAGCTGAAATATAGAGGGGTTGTATCCATGAGCCTTGAGTTCAGAAATCCGCATC
>JAYUEB010000779.1:0-2824 GCA_043739525.1 Bdellovibrionales bacterium | reverse complement strand
GCGCGCTGAAAATAGTTAATTGGGACTTTCTTCAGTGCGCCGCGCCCCCAAAACTAAGCAGGTAGCCTTCGGCTCTTCAGGCTAATTTGATGATATAGATCTTGCTTGAGAGCTCTGGTCGCTTACCCGCTTAGCAATCTGCAAAATACTGTCCGCATAATCTCGACTATTATTATACTTCATAAGAGCTGCGACCTTTTTATCTGCCGTTTTATTTTTCCAGCCGTGTTTAGTCAGGTAATAAGCGACACTCATGATGGCATCGTTTGGTTTATTTAGGTCAGGTGATTTTTTGATCTTATTGGCTTTCGCAAATGTAAGATAACTTGACGGGATAAATTGTGGCAAGCCAAAGGCTCCGGCATATGATCCATGAAGGGCTTTTAGGTCGAGTTTTTTGTCATCGTGAATTTTTGCTAAAGCCAGAATTTCTTGTCTTGCCCATTCAGATTTGCGACTGGTTCGCTCAGCAAGTAAATGACGGAGCTCTTTTTCTTTAAATTGGTGATCGTTTTTGTTTTGTTTCATCGCTTGCTCGATGAAATGTTGTCTGTTTTGTTTGCGATCCATTTGTAGCAGATTCAGAAAAACACTTAAGGTATGAAAAGTCCCAGTGTCGTCTCCGTGACGGGTTTCGATCCATAGAAGTGAAGAAATGACAGATGCCGGAACATGATATCGTTTTGTGGCCTCACTGAAACATTTGTCATGCTCTTGCATAAACGCGAGAGATTCGTTAACGGCTTCATCGGTTACGCGATCGACATGCTGATGAGGATGTGACGTTGAATGAAAGATACCCATCATAATATTGAGGTTTGCGATCTTCTCAAATGATTCGTCGTCATAGTTCTGCATGGAGAATTTAATAAAGTCCTTTGATAAACGCATTTTTTTCAGCTCTTTTTTCACCCACGTGCTGTCGGGTTCAAAGGCAGCTTCATTTGCAAGAGCAACTTGGTAAAAACTCAATATTAGAAAAATTCGAATGAAGATTTTCAAGTGTGGGCTCCTCTTTAAATGTCTCAATTTGGGTCATAACTAAAAGCGCTTATACTTATAATAAGAAGCAAGGCTTGAGCCGGCCCAAAAGCAACTTGGCGGGAAGTCGAATAGGTTCGGTGATTAGCCTTTTTAGGACCGATCACAGACTTAGCATTTCTGTGAAAGTTTGAATGTTTTCAAGGCTATTACAAACGCTTTGCGTCTGTTGAAACTAAAGTGTTGCAGAGTCAAATTTGTGATATTTTATTTTCATGAAAAAGCCACCTGCCGTGATAGTCAAGACCTTAGGAAGGGGTGCAGCTCTTAATCATGATCATCGTTTTTCAAAGCAGAGTTTAGAATTAGACCCAAATATTTTTGATGATTTAGACGAAGAAGAGCGCCCCCTCTTACAGACACAATTTTTTCGTGATTCTTCGCGAACTATTGTCACTGAAAATGATAGCCCAGATTTAGGGTTAACCTATTCGCTTAATTTCTATCGCGGATGTGAGCACGGCTGTATCTATTGCTACGCGAGGCCCACACATGAGTACCTCAATTTATCGCCTGGTCTTGATTTCGAATCCAAAATTTTTATTAAGGAGGCGGCCCCTCAACTATTAAGAGAAAAACTGATGTCTCCGCGATGGAAGCCAGAAACCATTATGATGAGCGGAGTGACAGATTGTTATCAGCCAGCGGAGAGACAATTTAAGATCGCAAAACAGTGTCTTGAAGTATTCAATGAGTTCAAAAACCCGGTCAGTGTTATAACGAAAAATAGCTTAGTCACTCGAGATATCGATATTTTAAGAGATTTGGCTTCTTCTCGTAGTATTTCGGTCGTTCTTTCTATGACCTCGCTGAATCCCACAATATCTAAAGTGATGGAGCCAAGAGCTTCGGTGCCGGCAGCAAGACTTAAAGCGATCGAAGAGCTTTCAAATGCGGGAATTCCAGTCTTTGTAAATATCGCACCAGTGGTTCCCGGTTTAACTGATCATGAAATTCCGAAAATTTTAGAGGCGGCTGCCAATGCGGGTGCAATTTCTGCAGGCTATACCATGTTGCGTTTGCCGTATTCAGTGAAGGATCTATTTGTTGATTGGCTAGAAAATCATTTTCCTGAAAAAAAAGAAAAAGTATTGGGTGCGATCCGAGATGTAAGAGGAGATAAGCTTTATGATGCTCGTTTCGGAACCCGCATGACGGGGGAAGGTCCCTACGCCGAAAACATTAAAAATATTTTCCAAGTTTTTAAAAGGAAATATCGTCTTGATCAAAAAATCAGAACTTCAACTGAGGCATTTCGGAGACCAGGCGATCAATTAGATCTATTCAATCTCAAGTAACTTTTTAATAGGCCCAAAAAGGATCTTCAAGCATTCTAGGCCGGGGCAATTTGCTCCACGCCCATCAAATTAGTCCCGCTGATTCAGCTCGTGACCACTCTAGCCCCATCTGGGGATGGCAAGAGGCTTGCTTTGTCTAAAGTGAAAGAAAGTACGGAGGAACTTATGTTTAACCAAGATTTAGTAAACGGAAAATGGACAGAAATTAAAGGCGAAGTTCAAAAAATGTGGGGCCGCCTCACTGACGATGAATTGACTCAAACAAAAGGTGATTTGAAAGCAATTCAAGGCCTCATCCAACAAAGATATGGCGATGAGAAGGTCAATTTTGAAACTAAATTTTCTGAATTGTTGAATCGGGTTCTCGTGAGCAAAGACGATGCGCTTAACCCGGATATTTCATCAGAGTCGCGTCATCTAGATTTTTTTGATGAAAATTTTTTAGCCTAAAAAATTCGAATATTTTTTGAGAAAAAATTGAAGTT
>JAYUEB010000778.1:0-8486 GCA_043739525.1 Bdellovibrionales bacterium | reverse complement strand
ACTCGAGCCTCACG
The DNA here is from genome assembly GCA_043739525.1 of Bdellovibrionales bacterium. Taxonomy (GTDB): domain Bacteria; phylum Bdellovibrionota; class Bdellovibrionia; order Bdellovibrionales; family JAMPXM01; genus JAYTQQ01. The sequence goes on along the minus strand of JAYUEB010000778.1, from coordinate 8,472 downwards.
CAGGAGGAGCGCGACCAATACATCGAAGTCATCTACCGAACGTCGACAAGTTTGACCAAGATCATTAACGATATTCTCGATCTGTCAAAAGTAGAAGCGGGACATATTGAGATTGAAAAATCGCTTTTCTCCATCAAAAAATTGCTGACGGATATTCAAAAATTGCTAGAGATTCGCTGCCTTAACAAGTCACTGGCATTGCAATTCAATGAAATCGGCAATGTCCCTGATGTGATCTACTCCGATCCTGCGAGAATACGCCAAATTCTGATGAATATGATTGGTAACGCGATAAAATTCACTGAGAAAGGCTCAGTAAAAGTGAATTACGAAGTCAAAGCAGACAAACTTTATTTCACAGTTGAAGATACAGGGATCGGAATAAGCGAAGATCAGGGCCCCGTTTTATTTCAGTCCTTCAGACAAGTCGACAACACGGTAACGCGAAAATACGATGGCACCGGATTAGGACTTGTACTCGCTCGCCGACTGGCCAATCTTCTCGATGGCAATGTTGTTTTACTTAACAGCAAAGTCAATTTTGGAAGTAGCTTTGCTTTCTATTTTAGACTTGAGTTAGTCGAAGCCAGTCATTCTCTTAAGAAAGCAAAACTCAATTCTACTTTAGAAAAATCATCGCTTGTTTCCGGAAAAAGTGTTCTTTTGGTTGAGGATGTAGAAGACAACCGTCTTCTCATTCGTCATGTTTTAAACAAGCATGGCATTCAAGTCACGACAGCAACAAATGGTTCTGAAGGTGTTGAGAAGGCGATGAGTGGGCATTTTGATATCGTCCTTATGGATATCCAAATGCCCGTGATGGACGGCTATGCCGCGACCCAAGAACTTCGAAGTTTAGGGTACAAGAAACCAATTATTGCATTGACTGCGCATGCGATGAAAGAAGATCGCGCACGTTGCCTAGAAGTCGGGTGCAACGATTACCTGACAAAACCACTTCATATTTCAACTTTAATCGATCGTATTGCAAGGCTGAGTGACGCAGGCAATGAAGAAATAGAATCAACGCCAGAATCTTCTATTTAGCGTAGTAACCTGAAACCCGCCATTGGCCATCGTCCAACATTGGCGTAACAGTTTCGACAACACTTTTTCGATTCTTATATTGAGCATCGAACTGAATAACGACGTATTCGCCCTCATCGACTCCTGGAATCGAAGTCGTATAAACTTTTGCTTTAAGCTTTCGAGAAACTAAAGGGCCAAAAGGTTCACGAACTGCTGCGACTGTTTTGACCCACTCTCGAGACGTCACTTTTGCCTTAAAAAGGCTGGCAGCCTCTTCCCAACTTTCTTTATAATCTTTCTTATCAAGCTTTTCGAGCCAGGTCGTTGCGGCGGTCACAGCCAGAGCTTCTTTTGCGTTAATCGTTGTTGCCGCAGGAGCTTGCGAAGAACAAATCAACGCCCCAAAGATCATAACAAAACTCATGAATTTATTCATAAAAGCTCCCCTTGTTTCTCTTCACTCTGCCTTTATAAAAGATCTCGATTTCACCAGCTAGAGTCAACTTTGAAAAGAGCCCCTAGTCTTTTGTCGCCAGAGTCTTTCATGCCGCCTTTATATACAGAGTCTCTGTATTTTTGACCTCAAGGGCCACTCAGTCCAAACGGAAAAGACATTCTTGCCAATTGGGAGTGTTTTCTTGACTCAAGTGTCCGACTTTGTTAGCTGAATTCAACTCTAGAAGGCGACCAAATTTTTGACGAATATTTTAGCTCAGATCAAAAGGTACTACGAGGACAAATTCTTTGTTGCTGTCTTCTTCATATCGTTCGCTTTAGTTTTTATGAAAAAGTGGGCTCCCGGTGGTAATCTCGATACCATTTGGTATTCGGCTGTCGCTAAAAATATTGCTCTCTCTGGAAACTACTTTCAGTTCACAATTTCTGAATATTGGGGCTGGCGCATCTATGATCATATGCCACTCACCTACTGGATCGTCGGCACCCTGATGGGCCTTTTCGGAGTCAGTGACTTCGTCGCACGCATCTATCCGATGATTTGTGCATTCACCTCCTACTTGCTCGTTTATTTTATCGGAACACGGCTCAAAGATAAACTCTTTGGCTTTGCATGCCTACTTGCTTTTGTTTTCTGCTATGGTTCGTCGAAATGGAACAGCTCACTCATTCACGATATTCCTCTGACGACTTTTTTCTTAGCGTGCTTTTATTTCTTTGTGCGCTCACTGAAAGATCCCCGTTACCTGTATGGAATTTCGTTTTTCTTTGCGCTTGGAGTTTTCACAAAAGGCCCTATCATTTTTGCTTATCTTCCGGCCTTGGCTGTTTGGTTTTTATGGAATCGAGATTTCACTTTACTTAAATCAAAACATTTTTATTTTTCAACTTTACTCTTGATTGGTTTTTTGCTTATTCCCTTTCTACCAGCACTTGCCTTTGAAGGTAAATCTTACTACCGAGCCTTTGTTGAATACAAAACTGAATTCATGGAAGCCAAAAACCCAGCCTGGAGTCGGCGATTTGCCTATTTTGGCGTTTTGTTTTTTGGGGCAACTCCAACAGTTCTACTTTTCCTTTACAATTTGCCAAAACTTTTCAAGAGATCTCTTCCTGACCTTCGCGCTTCAGGTCTTCGCATGGCAACCTGTTTAGCATTCTCAGTTGTTATCCCCTTGTCTATTTTTGATACTAAATTTCCGCACTATATGCTCCCGGTTTACCCATTCGTTGCATTGGTTGCAGGCTTAAGCTTTGAAAAGTTTGTTGTACGCTTTAAAGATGTCATCCCGGACTATACAAAACGTATTGCAATCGCTGCTATTTGTTTTTTCGTGGTATTCCCCGTAAAATTGAGTGGAGGTCGAGACAAACAAGTCATCAACGTCGTCGACATTCTCAAGTTCGATTCAAAGATCCAAGAAAAAGATATTTACTATATCGGCAACTACCATTCGGACATGTCTATTTTTCAATCTTTTAATTTCTATGGATCTCTTAATATCATGGGAGTTGAAGATGAAGATTTTTACGATTTGGAAACCAAGAATTCTTATATCTTGATCCCTATCGAAAAACTGCCAATGGAAAGTCGAACAAAAGGCACGATTACAAAAGATTCGTGCTTTTTAATGAATGGTGAATTTTGCGTCGTCACAGACACTCAAAACCTTCGTATCAATTTGCCAGATGACGACTTCCCTTACGAAACTTATTAATCTACTTAAAAACCAAGTAAACATCTGAAGTATAAGCCACTCCACCGCAGTCGAGTGATGAACCTCTAAAGCTTACGTTGGCGCCCACATCCAGAAGTGGAGAGAAATCGTAAGCGCTAAAGTTGCTCGTGCCCCCCGATTGATAAGCGTGATAATTTTTAACAGGTTGTCCACCAACAAGAATTGGCGTTTGATTGCCACTTGCATCTACTGGCGGGGCATCGCCCGTACCCGATGCCCATAGTGTTGGCAAAGTCACACCTGGCAAACCAATTTCAACCAAGAAAAAGTTATCAACATAAATGTCGGCACCACCATGTGTATCACCAGAGAGCACCACTTGTCTTGGGCCCATGATTCTAAAGCTTAGCGAACGATCACCCATATTATGCGGAGCTTGGTTCCCATTCCAATTGTCATGATTTCTCGCCACGATGTCTGTGCGGCGAGGAATAATGTTTGCTGAACTTTGGCTCGCAATCGCGCTCACGAGCTTAATGTAATAACACATGTTGCTGCTGTCTCTTGCAGGAACTGCGAAATCATTGCTCACAATTTCAGAATAGGCTTTGCAATTTTCGGTAATCGCAACACATGAGTGACCATCATAAGTATAACCTGGGTCACAAGCTGTGCGCACATCACACTCTTGGGTTATTGGATTATATTGTTGGCTAGCCGTGCAAGTTACACACGCATCACCCGTATCATATGAGCCCGCGGGACACATACATTTGTCATTCACAGGAGTCATTCCACCTTTACAAACCAGAAGCCCTGAGCCAGGACATGGATCAGCAGCATCTAAATTTGGCCGACTTCCATCTGGACAATAGAGAAGACCAGAGCCTGTCGTTGGTGCAACTGGAATCGGGTTTGGATTTGGAGCAAGGACTGGCGTGGTAACAGCAGCCGAAGCGACTGACTGCGAACCATTGGTTTGAGCAGAAAGATTCTGATTCACCTGACTCGAAGTAAAACCAGTTCCGCCTATTCCTGTGCAAGAACTTAAACCAAGAGTAGCCAATGCAAAAATCCCGAAACGTACAAGCATTGATTTTTTCATATCACTCATCCTTATTTTGTAAACGAAACTCGCCGTTCACTAGGATGAGAATAGATCACGATCCCCCACTTCGCAAAATCCACGTAAGCGCTCGAAGTTCGAATGCTTTCTAATTTTGAGACTGAAAAAAGCCTAACAACATCCACGATAATCAGTTGAGTTCACTGTAGAATCTCGTCTCAACTGAAAAAGACTTGGTCAAGATTTAAAAGTTTTGAAATTTGAGTTGCCGTCTGTGAACTTTTGTAACGAGACGAGGCATCGCGAGATGAGACGATTAAGGAGCTTCTTTCCAAGTAAAATGGTCGTCTTCAGGCACATTCCCTACTGCCGAATCGACGTCTCGAACATTGAGGTGAATAAAATACGGAAGTGGATCATCATAATCATCACGACAATAAAATAGATAATCGACAAATGTACCGGCTAAGTACGCGTCTGAACCCATAAACCCACCGGAATAAGAAATCCCGCGCTTTCCGATAGCAAGATCATTTACAGTCAATCGATTGGAGCCGGCAAAAAGCGTATTAGCTGACTTAAGAGTTTCTGTATGATTCAAAGGGCCAGTTGCTTGAGATTCGTCCAGAGTATAGTAGAGACCTATGTATTTTGGAAACTGGGGTACAAGGTAGGGGGCAGCCCCACTCCAACATCCTGAAGGAAATGGAATCTTCGAACAATCTAGGGTTGCATCCGTAGCCCATGGTGGCGCAAAACCTGCTGTTACACTTGCTTGATAATAATAAGGTTGAAAATGTAAGATTCGACATTTACTGGTTGTCCAAGCAAATTGAAAACTCAGTGAACTATAAAACAATCGACCTTCTGGAATATTCACTGTGCAAGTCACATTTGGTGAAGCCGCTGTCGCTTGGCAAACCGTACTATTTGTTTCAGTAAAAGTTTGGTACTCAATTGCCGTGCTTGTATCGTATGTCGTGTAGATTTGAAGCGCGAGAGGAACCGCATCTGTCACCGTAGGCGGCGCGCTCGGAGTCGTTGGAGCCGTTCCTCCCGTAGCAGGAGTTGGCGCAGGCAAATTCGACGAATCGGTTGCCATGCCCGTCGTCTTGCCGCAAGCAGCGAGACCCAAAACTAAAAAACTATAAATAAAAATGCTCTTATTCATACAAGCGCTATCGGTGTTCAAAAATATTTTTTTAAGGCACTCACATGAAAACTAGTCTTCAGTCACGCGCGGAACAATATCGAAAGGTCCAGACCAGATTGATCTTCTCTGAATTCACGTTTAGCATCAGCTGGAACACCCATTCGAAAGGTCTAAATGAAAAAACTCATGATCCTCTCACTTGTTTTTATTTCTGCAGCAGCTCAGGCAAATGATTCAGGCTGCGGTCTCGGCGGACTCGCCATTCAGCGAAACACTAAGCTTTCTCAGCTTGTTTCGATGACGCTTAATTACTCGACCTTAACCCAGTTCTTTGGGATTACATCTGGAACTTCGAACTGTAGTGCAAACGGCATCGTTTTTAATGACAAAGAGGCCACCGTTTTTGCTGAAGCCAATCTGCCAAATCTTAAAATTGAAATGGCTCGCGGCGAAGGCGAAAATCTTTCAGCATTTGCAGAAATTCTTGGTTGTAAATCAACAAGCACTTTCGGCGCTATGACTCGCAGACAATATGAAAATATTTTTCCAAATGCAGATGTGACGACTGAGAATTTTCTAAAATCGATTCGAAATGAAATTGGTCATGATGAAGCTCTTAAATCGAGCTGCAGCGCTAGCTAATTGTTTTGCTAAGATCTTTTTTTCTCTTATTAAGCCTTTTAGCTTTGGCGTCTTTCGCCAAAGCCTTTGACCTCAAAGAAACTGCACACTCTCAATATTTTCGTCTTCTACTTCACTACAAAAAAAATCTTTGGGGACTCGATCAAAGCGAAGCTGACGGCCAAGAGTTTTTCTTAAGTCCAAATGGCAAGCTTGATCTTGAATCTGAATTACAGGCTGACATTAAAGCTTTCAGCAACCCGATAAATGGTCAGGTTGGGCCCTTACATCAACATCCTCAATGTGCATTTCCAGAGAGATTTCGATTCGTCAAAGAGCAAACGAAACTTCAGTTCCCCAAGATTGATTGTCCCGAGTTTCAAAGGTGGAAATCTCAATTCAAAGCTCACTCTTTGACCCTTGTGTATGCGGCACCCTATTTGGGAAGCCCCGCTTCCATGTTTGGACATAGTTTTTTAAGAATCGACCACTCCGAAAAAGCACTCCTCGACTACGGAATTAGCTTTGAGGCCGTGACAGGACCCGACCCAGGATTTTTATACGCAATTAAGGGACTTACCGGTCTTTACCCCGGAATTTTCTCTCAAATGGCCTATTATCTCAAAGTGAATACTTACACCAATGTCGACAGTCGCGACTTATGGGAGTACGAACTGAACCTCAATGAAGATCAAATCTCTCGCATGCTCAGTCACATTTGGGAAATGGGCACGACCTACTTTGATTACTATTTTTTTAATAAGAATTGTTCTTACCAGCTTCTCTCTTTAATTGAAGTCGCAAACGCTGAAATGGATCTTCGTTCTCAGTTTGGCCCAATGGCAATTCCGATTGATACCATTCGCGCGGTGACCCGATATCCTGGCGCGATTCGCAAACGAACCTCAAGACCTTCGTTGATGAAAATTTTAAATGAACGCATGCAAAAATTCAGTCCTGAAAATAGAGAAAGATTTTATCAGCTCAAACAAAATATTTCGCTCATTTCAAATCACGAAGATGCAGGTGTACTCGATGCACTCCTGGACGTGCAAAAATATCAATCAATGAATTCTTCGAAAACTCTTCAAGAAACAAATCAAAAAATTGAACAAAAATTATTGATTGCTCGAGCCAAGGTCGAATCATTACCAAGCACAATCAAAACCTCAGCGCTTGAGACTGAGCAAAACTCTCCAGAAAATGCGCATCTCACTTCGAAATTAAGTCTCAGTTACGGAAGAATCCAAAATCTAAAGCTAGTAAGCTTTCAATTTAGGCCTGCCATTCATGACCTTTTGGATTCGGATCGTGGTTATATTCCGTTTTCAAGTCTTCTCATAGCGCAAACTCAACTCAGTTATCTTATGGAATCAAATAATGTCAGGCTCGAAGAATTTAAAGTTGCAGAAGTAACTAACTTCTCACCTCTCACGCGACTTTCAAAAAATCTTTCTTGGTTAGTCGGAGGAAGAATTTATCATCCAAACGATATTAATTGCAAAACCTGTATCGCTGATCAAGTCTACACCGGCGGTGGCGCCAGCATCTTTGTATTTCAAGACCATGTCTTAATTTACAGCTTGCTCAAAGGCTACGCTGAGTACACGACTGCTTTTCGAGCGGCTCCAGTTATTGAAGTCGGTGCTCTTTCGAAAGTTGAAGATCACATCAAAGCCTCACTTTCAATTGAAAGGCTCTGGTATTTCCCACAAATACTCAACTCCTCTCTTTTTGATTTGAAATTTGCAATGGCGTACGAAGTTTCGAGGTACCAAATAAAACTCAGTTTAGAAAACCTCATTTTTTCAGATCAGGCAAATAGTCAGACAAATAGCCTCATCAGTTTTGCCCGTTACTACTAAATTCAATTAAATTGAGCCAGAGTTGGCCGCATCTTTGCTTTACTTAAGTAAAAATAAGGAGAAATTTAATGAACGACGCTATTCTTGATTTTATTCGCAATACGGACTCAATAGTTGAAACGGATTATGGCGATTTTATGCGCAGAGAAAATCTCTATCTTCTGCAACTTCGAGAGGCACTTTCACCACTCTCAAATGAAACTAAAATCGCAATTAGAAAAATGCAAGACTATCTCCAGTTTAAACCTAACTGGGATTTGGAAGCGACCAAACATCAAATTAAGTCCGACGCCCATGATCTCATGCACCTTGTCGAAATCAATCCTGCGCGGGATGTACAAGAGAATACGGCTCATCATTTTCATCCTTGAACCTATTTTGTCTCCGATTTATTCTAGAGACTTAAAAGGATAAAGAGGAGCAAAAATGAAAATTGATATTGGCATTCCAGAAAACAAAAGAATTGAAATTGGCAAAGGTCTTTCGCGTCTTTTAGCAGACACTTATGGACTTTATCTAAAGACTCACAGTTATCATTGGAATGTCACGGGACCGATGTTTCAAACACTTCATCTGATGTTTGAACAACATTATAATGAACTT
>JAYUEB010000777.1:0-8488 GCA_043739525.1 Bdellovibrionales bacterium | reverse complement strand
CCTGGACGAATTATTGGTGTATCGATTGATGCCAACAATAATCCTGCAATGCGCTTAGCACTTCAAACTCGTGAGCAACATATCCGCCGAGAAAAAGCGACTAGCAATATTTGCACGGCACAAGTTTTACTCGCAGTGATTGCAGGAATGTATGCAGTATATCATGGCCCTCAAGGAATATTGAAAATTGCGAAGCGTACGCATCGTCTGACTGCAAGTTTTGTTCACGGGATGAAAACTCTTGGATACAAAATTCAAAATCAGTTTTTCTTTGATACAGTTTGCTTTGAAACAGATGAAGCAATCGCACAAAAGTTAAAATCTTTGAGCTCTCAGCATCAGTTTAATTTGCGCTGGGACTTTGGAGTCTCATTCGAAAACAAGCACATATTTGGCCTCAGTTTCGACGAAACCACGACCCCACGGCAGATAGAGGGATTGTGGAAAGTCTTCGGGGACGTTAAAAGCCATTCCCAGCCTCTTCATTTTGCTGAAATCGAATTAAAAGCAGCTGACCAACTTCCAAAAGAGCTGATTCGCAAATCAACTTATCTAACACATCCTGTGTTCAATTCGTATCATTCTGAAACAGAAATGCTTCGCTATATTTTCAAACTTCAAGGGAAGGATCTCTCTCTTGCGCACTCGATGATCCCACTTGGAAGTTGCACGATGAAACTCAATGCTACTGCTGAGATGATTCCAGTGACTTGGCCTGAGTTTTCTCAGATGCATCCATTTGCTCCAAGAGATCAGAGCCTCGGCTACCAGGGGCTCATTGCGGAACTTGAAAATATGTTAGTTGAGATCACTGGCTTTGCAGGTGTGAGCCTTCAGCCGAATGCAGGATCTCAAGGTGAATACGCAGGTCTACTAGCTATTCGCAAATATCATCAAGATCGAGGCGACTCTCATCGAAATATTTGTTTGATTCCAAGTTCTGCTCACGGAACCAATCCCGCCTCAGCTGTTATGGCTGGAATGCAAGTGATTATTGTTGCGTGTGATGGTGATGGGAACGTTGATATTAAAGATTTAGCGTCTAAAGCTGAAATGCATGCTAAAAATTTAGCTGCACTGATGATTACTTATCCTTCTACTCACGGAGTATTTGAAGAAGGTATCAAAGATATTTGCGATTTGGTTCACTCAAAAGGTGGACAAGTTTATATGGACGGAGCCAACTTCAATGCGATGGTTGGACTTTGCCGACCAGGTGAGTTCGGCGCAGATGTTTGTCATCTCAATCTGCACAAAACTTTTTGTATTCCTCATGGCGGTGGCGGACCAGGTGTTGGGCCAATTGGTGTAAGAGCTCATTTGATTCCATATTTGCCGACAACAACTGCAAGTTATCAAGCAGGCTCTCCGACAACACAAAGAGTTTCGAGCGCTCCGTTTGGTAGTAGTTCCATTCTTTGTATTTCTTGGGCCTACATCAAAATGATGGGCGCTGAAGGTTTGAAAAAGGCAACCCAAGTTGCAATTTTGAACGCAAACTATATGGCTGAACGTCTGAGCAAGCACTACCCGATTTTATATAAAGGTAAAAACGGGTTTGTTGCTCATGAATGTATTTTAGATTTACGTCCTTTAAAAGCTTTTGGAATTGAAGCTGAAGATGTTGCAAAACGATTGATGGATTATGGATTTCACGCACCAACTATGTCTTGGCCTGTCACTGGTACTTTGATGGTCGAGCCGACAGAGAGTGAATCCAAAGCAGAACTTGATCGTTACTGCGATGCTATGATTCTGATTCGCGAAGAAATTCGACTGATTGAAAATGGCAAGATGGATAAGCTGAACAATCCTTTGAAGCGGGCGCCTCACACTCAAGGAGATGTGATGGGTACTGTTTGGGATCGTCCTTACTCTCGAGAGACTGCAAGCTTTCCGGCACCCTGGCTAAAAGACCATAAATTCTGGCCTGCAGTTGCACGGATCAATAATCCACACGGAGATCGCAATTTGGTTTGTTCTTGTCTTCCCGTTGAGACTTATTCACACTAGTATTCATGGCCCCTTGGCAGAAAAAAAAATTAGGTGTCGTTCTTTCTGGCGGAGGCGCACGCGGCGCCTACCAAGCCGGGGTTATGCATGCACTTTCCCAAATCCTTGAAAGTGAACAGCGAGAAATTTCAGTTTTGACTGGCGCCAGCGCAGGAGCCATTAGCGCTAGCTTTCTTGCTTCACATTGGGAGAACCCACGGATCGCCACCGAGAAACTAACCGAGCTCTGGTCTGGCATACATGCCGATCAAGTTTATCGTACGGATGCTTTTTCTATCGGGAAAATCGGTCTCAAATGGGCGCTTGATGCTACCATGGGATCTTTTGTTGAAAAAAAGATGGCGCGGTCACTGCTAAACACTGAGCCTCTTCGTAAATTAATTGGTGAAAATATTTCGATTAAAAAAATTGGTGAGAACTTAGCGAAGGAGCATCTTGAGTCTCTGTCAGTTACGGCTATGGACTATGCGAGTGCTACGAGCGTGAGCTTTGTTCAGGCTGCTAGTGAGTTACCGATGTGGGATCGCTACCGGCGTCGAGGTGAACTTGATACTATCACCGTTGATCACGTACTTGGATCGAGTGCCATTCCTTTGTTTTTTCCGCCAGTCCAGATAGGGCAACGTTTCTTCGGCGATGGATGTGTACGTAATACTGCACCTGTTAGCTCGGCTATTCATTTAGGTGCGGAGAAATTGATCGTTGTCAGTGTTCGACGTCCAGACAGTCTTGCACCACCTGCAGACCTAAATTACGAGCCGACTATCGCGCGGGTTTTAGGTGTGATCATGAATGCCTTATTGCTCGATGCAATTGACCTCGATATGGAACGCTTGGATCGTATTAACCGCACCCTCGACAATGTAGAGAGTACCAAAGCCGACAAGATTGGCCTTCGTAAACTTGAACATTTTTGGATACGACCTTCTGTCGATATTGGGCTTCTTGCAAGCGGTCAGTTTGAACAAATGCCGCCTGTTATTCGCTATCTGTTGGGTGGTTTGGGGTCTAGCCGTGAATCATCGGAAATCACAAGCTATCTCCTTTTTGAGCCCGAGTTTTGTGCGAAGCTTGTCGAGATAGGTTATCAAGACACTCTTGCTCAAAGTGCAGAGCTCAAGACTTTTCTTAAAACTTAACGTTTACAAATAATCAAAAATGCAATCTCGCTGTCGGTTTGCTGACAAGCAATGCCGGCTTCGGAGCCCATTAGTACTTTCATAGCCTCTTCCATTGATTGCTTATAGGTAGCAATATCTGGAATCTGCGAAAAGGGAGACATATCGTGTGACATGACAAAGTCACTTCCACATTCGATGACGAAGCCAGGATTTGCTTCTTTGATCTGCTGAAAAACACAAGTCGGCGCTGTTTTCATAAGATCGGCATCGGCAAAGCTGATGGAACTTGCGAGAAGGCTTAAGGCTAAAATCCATTTGTTCATATAAAATCTCCTTGTTGCTACAAGTGCTTAACATATGCTGATTTACAAGTTGAGTTGTTTCGAGTGGCAAAAGGCAAGTGCGCTCGAGGCAAAAGGCCCTAGAGTAGGCGTCCTTGGCGGTGTCCATGCTCCCGCAAGTAATCGAGTACTTCTTGATAGCTTCTCATTTTATCACGTGTCCACGGTGGTGCTACTAACTCTTCCCAACGAGAGGCTAATGCAACCAAGCGATGAACTGCAATGTTAGGCGAAAGATGATCAAGAAAAACGCCAACCCGATGGGCGTAATCAAGTTTCTCTAAAGGTACAAATTTTTTCTCATGATAGAGATTTTCCAAGGGTGTATTTTTAAGAACATGCAAATTATGAAGTTTCACGTTGCTGATCGGAAGACTATTGCAGAGTTTAGCTGTTTCGACGATTTGTTTGTCGGTTTCTCCAGTAAAGCCAAAAATGAGATGAATTCCGACGTCGATGTTACCAGCCTGAGCAACACGTTCAATTGCCTTAATCGACTGAGAAGCTGTGTGGCCTCTTCGCATCCAGATGAGCTGATCGTCGTCGAAGCTCTGAACGCCAAACTCCACTCCCATAAAAGTCTTTTCGCTATATTCTTTCCAAGTTCTTAGCACCGCATCTGATAAGCAATCAGGTCTCGTACCGACAATGAGACCTGCAACATCGGGTGTCTCGAGTGCGATGTCGAAGCCCAGTTTAAGTTCGGCAAGTTTAGTGAATGTCGAAGTATAGGCCTGAAAATAAACTAGAAATTTTTCAGCATTGAATCGTTTTGCGACTTTTTTTCTATGTTCGACGATTTGATCTCTTAAGGAAAGCTCGGAATTTTCGGGATAGGCAAAGGATCCCCACTCATCACAGAAAATGCAAGTTTGCATTCCGTTGATACCTCGTCGGTTTGGACAGTCTTCGGCGATGGAGACAGGAATCTTAAAAACCTTAGTTCCAAACCTCTTTTTGTAGGACACGCTTACAGGAAAAAAGGGCTTGTCATCCCAATGTGCCGGCTCTATACCGAGGGCGATATTACTGCGTCCTGACAGGTTTTGGTGGAGTTCCATAATGCACATGATTTCGCCTACATCAGAAGAAAAGTCTATGAATGATTGGTTTTTGTTTGAGCCCACCGATGACTCAAGCTTCACTATGCGTTTTATCGATACTGAGACCGGTACTGCATCCGAGTGTATGCATAGTTTACGTGGTGCTTTTTCCGAAACTGACTATATATATGGCCATGCAATTCGTAGCGTTTTTTCTTTAGGACTTAAACCTCATTTTTTATCTGTTGGCTTGGGACTTGGCTACTGTGAAATCTTACTTGCAGCTCTTATGTTACAAGCAGGAGTCGGAGTTTCAGTTGTTGAAAGCTTTGAAAGTGATGCTCGACTTCGTGTCCAATTTTCAAATTGGATGAGTGCTTGCGATGTTCCTCATGCATTTCAGAAAGTTTACGATCAGACTTTGAAGTCATCGGCTGTATTGTGTGGTGTCGACGAAACGCAGGCACGCCGGCTTTTGAGCGCTATTCGTTTACGCGATTCTTTGACCGCAGACACTCTCTTTGATCAAAAATTTTCGTGCATTTTTTTTGATGCGTTTAGTTCGAAATCGAGTCCAGAACTTTGGACTCAAGAATTTTTGGAAAATTTTTTTACGAGGGCCTGCGCTCCATCTTGCATTTTTTCGACATACGCTTGCACGGGAGTTTTGAAGCGAGCCTTACGAAATTCAGGATTCGATGTTGAGATTCGTCCGGGTTTTTCTTCGAAACGCGATTCAACTTTTGCTATCAGGCAGGTTAAATAAGTTCCGGACGTTGGACTGTTGCCTGCAATGGCTTAGGTTCAATATGAAAAATTTTTCTGGCGACCAACTTATTTCTCAACTTAAAAATTTAGTTTCAGACGAAATTAGCGTCACTGCTCATATTATTGAGCATCTTCGGGAAGTCGAATCTCGCAAGCTTTATCTCGAAATGGCTTATTCCAGTTTATATGAGTTTTGCATTAAAGAACTAAGATATTCCGAAGGAAGCGCACATCGAAGGATTTCAGCAATGAGACTTATTCGAGATCTTCCTGAAATTAAAGCGAAAATGATGTCCGGTGAATTGTCTTTATCAGTACTTTCTCAAGCACAGAGTTTTTTTACGAAACAAAAAAGAAAGGCTCAACCCTATAGCGATGAAAAAAAGCGAGATGTATTGAAACTGGTCGACAATTTTTCGAGTCGCGAATGTGAAAAAACTCTTTTGAAATTAGATCCTGAGTCAATCAAAAGCGATAGGCAACGCCGATTAACAGAGACCTTAACTGAGCTTAAATTGATGGTAGACGATAAGTTTCTAAACAAAGCTGAACAAATCAAAAATCGCTACTCGCACACTAAGCCTAACGCCACTACAAAAGAAATCTTGGAACTTTCCATGGATGAAGTGCTTCGAGAAAAAAATACTAAACGCAAAAATCTTAACGCTCCTCTGCCATCGGCGCCGAAGGGAAGGCACATCAGCGCCAGCCTAAGAGACGCCGTCTGGGAAAAATCAGGCAATCAATGCTCATTCGTGCACGAAAAGACTGGCAGAAGGTGTCAGTCGCGAAAGTTTCTTGAAATTGATCATATCAAGCCATTTTCAAAGGGTGGGGTGACGGAACTCGATAATCTTCAGCTTCTTTGTGATGCTCATAATAATCTGAAGTCTGATTCTTTTATTGAAAGTGCTATTTAAAATTTTAAATAAAAATTTGCAACGACTGCGCAAGCTTAACCCAACGATGATTTGGATCGACTAAACGAGCCGCTTTCATCAAATCTGAAACCGGAGCTTTGGTTACTCGGCCTTCACGATAAACGGCTGCGTATCCCCATTGGTCTTTTTGTACGAGACGAGCTACTTCTACTCCCATTGCGAGAGTGAGAAAACGATCCGTTGTCGTCGGATGACGAGCACGCTGTAAATGCCCAAGAACCACATGACGAGATTCCCATTCAATTTCTTTTTCTATCCAGCGAGCGAGACTTTGTGCGATTCCGCCAAGTCGAACAGCTTCCGGACTATCTTTAACTTGAAACGCGACGGTCGCTTTTTCGCCTTGTGCCTTAGCACCTTCACTTACAACAATGAGAATTCCGCGTGCTCCAAGATTTTGTTGGTGTCGCAAGAATTCTAAAAATTTTTTCTTATTGTAAGGTCTTTCCGGAATCAATATCGCATCGGCATACCCAGCTAGACCACCGCCAAGAGCAATCCAACCAGAAGTGCGTCCCATCGTCTCCACAATAATGACCCGTTTATGGGCATCAGCAGTAGCTCGCAGAGCATCCACCGCATCACTCACAACTGAACAGGCCGTATCATAGCCGAAAGTGACTTCGGTTCCTGACAAATCATTATCAATTGTCTTTGGGACACCAATGAGCGGAATGTCTTTTGCCACAAGCGATAGAGAGTTAAATGTTCCGTCTCCACCCGCAACTACGAGTCCACGCAGACCAAGAGCTTTGTATTTTTGAACAAATTCTTTTTCACGTTTACGAACTGTTGAGCGGTTCGAGCTTCCGAGATAGGTTCCCGCTTGCGAATGCAATCCTCTGAGAGTTTCGAAGTTGATAGGCTTCGTACGACCTTCGAAAATTCCTTCGAAACCGTCACAGATTCCGACGATTTCGAAGCCTGCCATAAGTAAACTTCTGCAACTAGCCTCGAGAATTCCATTTAGGCCGGGGGCATCGCCACCAGCCGTTAGAACTCCGATACGCTTTGAAGGCTTCGCCTTCATTACTCTTTTGTCTTAAGTTGATCTTGATGTTGCTCGATGAATTCTAGAATAGAATCACTCACCGCCAAAAGCTTTGACCACTGCTCTTTGTAAAGAGTCACTGGAAATCTTCCAAGTCCATAAACAGAAAGGCCACCCTTTTCGCTTACTTTCATAGAAATAGTTCCGCGAGAAGGTTTTTTTAGTTTTTCGTTTTCAGCTTTGAGTTTTTCGATTTCGGCTTTGAGTTGATCTTCGTTTTGCATATTTCCTGCTTTTGAATGGTGTTATCTTAACGAACTTATATCATCATTCGGTTATAGCCTTGTCAATGTCGTTACCACTGGATAGTGATCCGACGCGAGTCTTCTTTTTTCACTCAAGGTCGAAGGTAGATTCATCTCTGATCCAAAACTATCTTTGAAACGGTAAACAAATGTCTCCTCGGCGAGGACACGGTTCCTGAGTTTAGAAGAAACAAAAATATAATCAAACTGCTTCTTCCAACATTTTCCTGAAGGAGAAAACTGAAGTTGAGTGACTCTTTTTTCTGCAGGAATTTCAGCAAGGTCAAACGCATCTTGAAGATCCGTCTTCTGATGTAAACTCAAAAACTCTGGATCCGTCATATTTTTAGAAGCAATTCCATTAAAATCTCCAGCAACAAGAACTGGTACTCTCTGGTCAAACTCATTTAGAATTTCGGCATAGATATCTAAAAGCTTTTCGAGCTCAGCTTTTCTACGATCTTTACCAAGAGGATCAATATTGTCTTTATCAAGTTGAGACTTCAAATGAACGTTCAGCAAAATAATTTCAGGCTCAGTAGCGCTCTCCGCAAATAATCTGAGCTCCAAAACATCACGTGAAAACTTAAGACTATGTTTAGGATCAAGATATCCACCTAGAACGCCCTGTCTCTCATGTGGATAGAGAAAATCAATTGAACGATCCTTGTGGGTTCGCAATTCACAACGAAATGGCAAATTTGATTTTACCAAATAAGCCAAATCAATCCCACGATCTGAATTGCCTTCGATTGAGAAGGCACGATACTCATTATTCAAAAAATGCTTTGCAAAATTATTGATAGATTCAACGCCGCCGACTTCGCACAAAACATAGACGTCAGCGTCGATATCCCGCATGCATCTTGCAATTTCACGGATATTTTCGAGAGATTTATTGTCAAAAGTCGAAATAGATTGTTTTTGCCAATCCGTTTCCGAAATTTTATCAAGGCTAGTCTGTA
>JAYUEB010000776.1:0-2829 GCA_043739525.1 Bdellovibrionales bacterium | reverse complement strand
TCCTATATTCGGCCTGCTTTATTTAAGGTAAGATATTGATGTCAAAGATCCCATCTTGGGTGACGATCCGCAAAGTCGATTCATCAATTTGTTTACTTGATAAAATGAGCGCTCTCCAAGACTGCTTTGTCGTGAGAGGATTGAGTAGGCTCTGCTTTTCGGGATGCTGGCGATCGACAATAATGATTTGTCCAGACAAAATAAATGCGAGGTTTCGGCCATGATTCATTTCAAAAATCTGCACTTCGCCAACACCATTTTCGTACCTTTTAAATAACTCACTATTGAGTGAAACTTTGAGTTGAAAAAGGTTGGTTTCATTTTTATTTTTTTCAGAATGGGGATCTATCTCTCTAACAAAAATAGATTTCGGAACATCGACGTCGCGAATGAGACCTGATTCGCCGCCACCTTGTCTTAAAACCAAAACTTTACCGTTTTCCAAATTTTTAGCCGTGATAATAGGCCATCGCTCCTGTCCGCTGCGCGAGTCTGAGTAAAGTGCCGATTGTGTTTCGGCATCTAAGATCAAAATAGAACCTGTTGCTTGCTCGACGACAGCAAGCTGCGCGCCGTCGGCGCTCCAGTCGGTCTTGATCCCTTGACCGATCCTTACTGTGTAGGGCTCACCATTTGATGAGTCATAAAGAAACTTAAGATTCGAAGAACTAAAAGAATGTTGGTAAAGAATCTGGCTCGGATTCTTCGCATCGATGAGTGCAAAGCTTGGTGGTACTGCACGACCTTCTTTGAGAGCCTTCGTCAAGGTCATCGCAATCAGTGATCCAGAGGGGTTTAAATCAAGTGCAACGGGCACAAGCCCATCATAACTTAATTCTGAGATTCTTCTTTGAGAAGTGGGATCAAAGATATGGGTCGACTGATTCAAAAGAGGATAAGTTCCTCCCCGAGTATAGACATCGCGAACCCGATTGGTTGAATTTTGCACGGCATAGACATATGGAAGATCTGGACGAGCCACGATCTGAGTTAATCCCGAACCATAATAAATTGAGCCCGGAAGATCGAGCACATCTGTTGTTTGCGAACCAAGAATCAACGATGTTGATTTTGAAATCGTCGCCAGTGCAGTACCCGACGCATTCGCTTGAACCTTCTCTAGCTGTGAATAATTCACGAGATAAACTCTGTGCTTGTCTCCGTCAGATTTTTTAGTCGCAGAAATGGCAATCAAATTGGATCCAGCAATAAAGCTAACTGCTTTAATGGACGTATAGCCATCCGAATTGAGAGCTAGTTGGGTATCAATATCAACGACGTGCACTTTGAATTGTTCTTGATCCTTGATGACGATCGCAGTCCATCTTCCAGTTGGATCTTGGGTCGGAAGCGCAATACTACTTCCAAAAACCTCAAGATGTGAAAAATCAAATTTTGTTACAACGCCTGCGAGAGGAGATGGATCAGTAACCGCAATATCTGTTCGATAACGTGCGCTTGTTTCAATGGCGTGATTCGACTTCAAGGTAAACAATTTCTCACACTTTAATGAAGCACCTGCCAAAGCTGATTGACTCACTAACGACAGCAAACAAGGAAACAGAATTTGATAGGTGATTTTACGGCATATCATCGCATCTGCTCCTTCAATTGAAAAGCTCTCGACAGCTGCCGCCATCGATAAAGCCAACGGGATTTCCGGCAGCTTTCATTGTGCTAAAAATTTTTGTAAACGGATTATAAGACAAATAACTGCCGGGTATAGTCGTGTTCGACAAAATTTTATTAAAGATCGTCAGCGCGCCACCTGGGTCCCAAGTGGTCGCGCGATGCTGACCCCAATCGTAATAAATTCGAACAAGCTTAGCGAGACCCGACTTTTCATAGGCGATATCAAGCATACTTGGTGGCACCACAAGATCATTTGTTCCGTCAACAAGAGCAAGAGAACCTTTTGGAAGGACTTGTAAGGTGTCTTCGTTATTGAGACCTTTGAGTCCTCTTGTCATTGCAAGTAGCGACTCAACGCCGAGACCATAAGGTCTCTCAAGAAGTTCAGGCTCGCCTAAGGGACCTTCGGTATAAGCAAGGTACTCTCCGGCAAGTTCCATTCGGTCACTCTCACTCATCAGTGGAAACCACATGAACATAGCCGACGCCAGCTGTCTGATCTGTGCAATTGCTGCTTTGAGTGGAGCTATGTAAGGAGCAAATGCAACAACCTTTTCAACCATAGCAGGATAGAGTCGTGAAAATGCGAGCGCCATTCCTCCGCCATATGAGAGGCCACTCATGATGACTTTTTGAATTCCAAAAAACTGAAGAATGTCGTGCATGTCACCAACTTGAGCTTGCCAGCTTAAGTCTCCGCCTAAACGTTCTTGAATCGTTTGCGAAAAATTGGATCCGCTATACCAAAGAGAATTATTTTGCCCTCTGAAATCAAAGCTAATAACGCCGTAACCTTCTGCGTGTAATTTAGCGTCAAGCCCATTCCAATCGTCGAGTCCATCGGGAATACCGTTTGCGAGCATGATGGTTGGCATGCCTGGCCGAGCAGGGCGATGCTTGGCAAATAAAACGTGACCATTTGCGAGTTTAATAAAGCAACCTGCAAGAGTCCGAACTTGGTCATCATTCTTTTCAAGTGGTGGAGTTGCAAGGTCAGGCATTGGAGACACCGCAAACGAGCTTGAACCTAAGCCAATCACCAAAAGGAGGCAAAATAAACAAGAGATGCTTCGAACCATGGTGAGATGCCTCGCCTTAGGAACTAAGTAAATAAAGGTGGGATAAGAAAAAGTAAAAAAACATCCATCCTATCGGGGATTTATGATTTGATTTGTTTTACCACAAAAAAATCAGTCA
>JAYUEB010000775.1:0-2831 GCA_043739525.1 Bdellovibrionales bacterium | reverse complement strand
CATTTGGTGATCGAGCGATATTGCCCTGATCGGGCCGCATACGCATGCATACCGGCCTCAACTGCACGCCAATCATTGCCAGTCGCAATCAAAATAGGATCGATGCCGTTTAAAACACCTTTGTTATTGGTCGCTGCACGATAAGGATCTTGCTGAGCAAAAAGCGAAGCTTCCGTGATACGCATGGCGAGGTCTGGATCAATTCCGCGCATCTTCACTTGAGCTTGAGTTAATTTGGTATCGACAAGATTTGAAAGAATACACATTGTGACTGTTTCACCAGTCAGCTCTTCAATTGGGCCTTTTAAAAATTCGCAAATCTGATTAATCACGTTTGCGCCCATCGCATCACAAGGATCAGCTAAAACGTGCAGTATCGCCATTTGATGACCATCACCACGATCGAGGCGTCGTACTTCAATATCTTTTACTCCACCGCCGCGCTCAACCATTCTCTTTGTCACTTGCGTATTGGCGTCGTGGATCAAATGACTTTTATGAAGTTCAATTTGCGTCGAGAGAAGCTCAAAGTTTTTTACTTTAGCGATCTGAATTTGTCCGATAATGAGATGGCCCAAAGTTTTAGTCGTAATCTCGCCAAACTCACGAACCCATTTTGCCGTCTTACTTGCTGCTGCCACTATCGAAGTTTCTTCAACAGCCATCGGAATCAGAACTTCTTTGCCATCAATACAAAAATGAGTTGCAACGCCAAGTGGAAGCTGAAAATAACCAATGACGTTTTCAATAAAATTTTCTGCAAGTGTAAAGTCTTTGAGTCCGCCTTGATTTAAGAACTGAACATCTGGACGAGTAAGTGCACCCATTTCAACTAGGCGATTAAATCTCTGTTCGCGAGTGAGTTTTGAAAAGCCGTGAAAGAGATCTGGCTTCATATCTTTTCCCATACTTGACTCTCCTGAAGCTGCTGTAGATTTTGCACCCCACAACAGAACATCGCAACTTTCAATTCAAACTCGAATTGCTCCACCACGTTTCGCAAAGCCGTCTCGCCTTCAAGACCCGCTTCTAAAATCGGCTTTGCAATTCCAACCATCTTTGCGCCCATGGCGATAAATTTGGCTGCGTCTAATCCCGATCGAACTCCACCTGATGCCCAAATCTGAAACTTTGGACCAATCGCTCGCGCATTTAAGAGTGAATCAACTGTCGAGATTCCCCAGTCAGCAAAAACCTTAGAAGCAAGATGAAGTTTTTCGCGAGGCTGAGATCTTTGACCTTCAATGCGTCCCCAATGAGTTCCTCCGAGTCCGCTTAAATCGACATAAGAAATTCCAATGTCGTTTAGTTTTTCGAGGCTCGTTTTAGAAAATCCACATCCGGTTTCTTTAACTATGACAGGAACTGAAAGAATTTGAAGTGATTTCTTTAGAGCATTTAATCCACCTTTAAACTCAGGCGTGCCCTCTGGCTGCAGGGCTTCTTGCAGGGGATTCGTATGAACAATCAGAGCTTTCGCTCCTAGTGAATCAATCAGTTTTTGAATATTTTCTAATGGAGTTTTAATAAATTGTGAAAGCCCGACATTGCCAAGTAAAGCGAGGTTCGGAAACTCTTTGCGGATCTGTTTCCATTCGGCTCCCGCATGGGCATCGAAAAGTTCGCGTCTCTGAGAGCCCACGCCCATGACCCAAGATTTTTCATGACAGAGCTTTGCGAATAAGTAATTGAGTTTACCGGAATGCAAATGCCCAGCAGTCATGGAACTGACAAAAAAGGGAGATTTCAAGCGAACCCCAAAAGCTTCGCATGAAATATCGATATCTGAAAAATTAATTTCTGGAAAAGCCTCGTGTCTGAGACGTATACGATCAAGGCCCGAGAGATTTTCGGTCTGAACTTCAGACGACAAAGCCAAACGAATATGATCGCCTTTGCGCTGCTCGAATTCTTCGACTGAATCTTTTTCCATAAGAGAAGTCCGACTTAAAAGGAAGACTTAAAAGAAAGGCCCAACACAAGTTGAGCCTTTTTAATCTTAAAACTGAAATTCAAGACTAAGCAACAACTCGGCCTGGAACAACGCGAGCAACAAGTGCCGCGAATCCAGTCGCATCGTTTACAGCCATGTCAGCCAAAACTTTACGATCCAAATTCAAAGAAGATTTCTCAAGTGAGTTCATCAAAATTGAATAGCTTGTTCCGTTGATTCTTGCTGCCGCATTGATACGAGTGATCCACAAAGTGCGGAAAGCTCTTTTACGGACTTTACGATCACGATAGCTAAATACCATTCCGCGATCATTTTTTTCTTTTGCGTGAATAAAGCAGCGACTACCCGATGAGTAGTAACCTTCTGCTCTGTCCATTACCTTTTTGCGACGTCTGCGGCCTGTTACGCCGCCTTTAACTCTTGCCATACATCTACTCCTGAAATTTTCTTGAAAAATTTAAAAAAATTAAAATTAAAAAAAGACCTAGAAACCTAATAAACGACGAGTCTGGTTCATGTTCGCGCTGTGAACATAAACAGTATCACCGAGATGTCTTTTCAATTTGGAGTTGTGACTTTTGAGTCTATGGCGAAGGCCGGCTTGCTTACGTTTCACTTTGCCACCTGGCAAAAGAAACATGCGCTTTTTAGCACCCGAATGGGTTTTCGTTTTCATTTTTTTCTTTCTCTGAATAGGTGTTTCGATCGAAATTGACCAAAATCTTTATGAACCCACGACAGATATAAATACGAGCTCACAAGATATAGTCGAAAAAAGCCTGTAAAGACAAGGAGTTTTTAGGGGAAAATAGGGGCTTTCAGGCAGCGGCAGCCGCAGGCCAACTGCCCGCTTCAGTCTCAAATTTCAGAGATCAGC
>JAYUEB010000774.1:0-8522 GCA_043739525.1 Bdellovibrionales bacterium | reverse complement strand
AGGCTTGAAAATTCTCAAAAAGCATTTTTAACAGGTTCCTTAGATGAAGCAAAACTCAAATTCAAGGAAATCGCCGATCTCTATGATTCAAATGACTGGCGGCCACTTGAAAGAGAAGCAATTTGCTATTCCATGCTTCGTTTCTTTCAATTGGATAAAACGAAACGAGGTATGAGCTATTTAAAAAGAGCCGCCCTATTTGGTTTTGATATCCATTTCGACCCACAGATTTTTCCGCCTCCTCTGATCAAATTGTGGAAAAGCGAGATCGCGAAGGTTCAGAAAAAGGTCGTTAAAATTTCGAATCTAAAAGATTTTAATGGTTTTGATATCATCAAAATCGACGGCCGAGCCTACTCTTTACGAGACACTGAATTCGTGTCGATTCTTCCAGGGGAGCATCGCATTTCATTTTTAGGAAGCCATTCACAATATTTCACTCAAAAAATTGGAAGTAGTCAGCTCCAAGTCATGAAGCTCGATCCTGTCACATTCGTTTCAGGAACCTGCGCAGATCCCGTTTTAAATTTAGAAACTCATTTGCAATTTACAGCACTTTTTGAGGACGCATGTGTGCGCATGTATAACGGCCGAAGTTGGTCGGCGAAATCGAAGAGCGGCATTGAGAAGTTAGATCTACAAGCATCAAATTACAAAAACTCTCAGGAGCATTTTAAAAGTGAAACAAAACTCTCGACTTCTGAAGATCACCCCAAGACATGGCTCTGGGCAGGAGTAGGCGCTGCCCTCTTGACATCTCTCGTATTGGTTTACCAAAATAATTCAAGCCTGATAGGTAATTCAAACAGCCACTCGAGTGTTTCGCCTAGCCATAAACAAGGAAATTAAAAAAAAGGAGCTTCTGTTCTGAAGCTCCTAAGATTCTATTCAATTCAAATTTTATCGATTAATATTTTAGCGACCTAAAGCAGACCCGCCAAATGGACCGGCCGTGTTGCCCAAACCATATGGAGAATATCCATTTAGGCCCGCGCTAATACCGATATCAAGACCGCTGCCCATACCACCTGATTCGAGCAACATAATTTGCTGTTGAATTTTTTGATATTGTTGCAACAAACTTTGCTCAGCAGAATATCTTTGCAACTGAGATTGTTGTTGTTGAATTTGATATTGCATCATTTGTGCTGGGTTGTAACCCATACCGAGGCCGCCACCTAAACCAATTCCGCCGAGGCCGCCTAAGCCAATTCCGCCGTATGGATTGTATGCGCCTAAGCCGAAGCCAAGACCGCCACCTAATCCAAGACCACCAAGGCCGCCGCCGAAACCGCCGCCACCAAACGGGCCGCCGAGTCCACCACCACCGCCCAATCCAAGTCCGATTCCTCCACCTAAACCAAATCCGCCGCCTAAGCCGAGGCCGCCGTATGGATTAATTCCAAGTCCGATTCCTCCACCGATACCGAGTCCCCCGCCAAGGCCTGCGTAAGGATTGAAACCTGCTCCGTACGGGTTGTATCCGCCAAAGCCGCCAATTCCTGCTTGTCCCCAGGGACCCATTCCAGGATTAAACATTCCTCCGGCAAGAGGATTTCCAAACTGTCCGTATGGATTTCCGAAAACTCCTCCATTAGCTCCCAACGGATAACCGCCACCGGCTACTGTTCCGCCACAACCATAGGCTCCGTTCACTCCGCCCATGATTCCGCTAATACCTGCTTGAACGAATGGATAGATCGAACCGACAGCTAAATAAGGAGATGTTGGCCAACCTTGCTCAACGTTTTGAGTTGAAATGGCTTGTGCGCCTTTGTAAGCCGCAACTCCACCAAGTATAGAAGCCGCAGCTGTTAAGCCCATTTGAAGGCCTGATGGTCTCAAAGCTTCAGCGCGTTTTGCTGCTGCACAAGATGGGCAAGTTGCTTCAAGTTCTGCATCTGCAGTGATTTGATCAGACAAATCTTTTTTACGTTCTTTAAGAAGAGATTTTTGCTCAGTTATAGCATTTTCAGTTTCCTCTGCTTCTTTTTGAGCGAGTTCTTGGTCTCTTAAAGCTTTGGCATATTTTTTAAGTGCAGCCTCACACTTGCCGACTTCGGCCTTTGATACTCCATCAAGTTGATAATACTTATCCGTACAAACCTCATGAAGAATCGAACCTTTGCCTTGGCAAATATTGAGGAATGGCTCTGAAGTATACATTGGCTCCTGTGTACATTGAGTATCGTGGGGGCCGCCACCTTTATGAAAACCGGCGCCTCGATTCGCTTTCCATTTCGCACTTGCTACGCAAGCTTGGCAAAATTTCGAATCTTGCACGCATTTTACGTCGCTATCGTTTGCCGAAAATTTAACTTTCCCTGTGTCTACTAAAGATTGGCAGGTTTCACCTGAAGCCGGAGCTGGTGCTGCGGGCGCTTGGTTATTTTGGCAAGGAGCTACGCACTTCGATACGACTTCACCGTTTACATTACCTGTAATTGTTCCCGTTGGTACAGGAGGCGGTACTGGCGGGGCTGCTACTGGCGCTTGGGCAGCCGGCGCGGCTGGCACAGGTTGCGCGGCTGGCGGTGCCGCTGCCGGAGCTGGAGCAGGTGCCTGCGCTTGCTTCTTCACTGGGATAGGACATCCTAAAGCATCGTTAGCCCAACGCGCACAACAAGCGTCTCTTAGAGCATTCGTCGCTCTTCCAGTACAATCATTTCCAGTCGCTGGCATACGTGATTGGTAAGCAACTGAAACATCAGCTTGGGCCACTTCCATTTTTTTAGGATGATAAACTTCATCTTGAGCCACAGGACTTGCAAGTTCAACGCTGTCTTCAAATGCCGCTGGAAAATTTTCGACAACATAATTTTGTTCTAAGACGTCCATGAAATAACTGCTCACATCGATATTCGACTTACAACAATTGTAATGATTTTTCATGTGATCGATAACTAACGTTGACCAATCACCATCGACGACTGCGTTGATGTCTCTCTCGTAACCATCAAGCTCATGCTGTTTATCTCGAATTGTTTTTTGAGCTTCTCTGAGAGTTGTTTTGTCAGAGGTGATCTGAGTATTGATTGCTGCAACATCCGCTTGTAGCCCAACAACTGCTGCTGAGGCTGTCACTGCGTAAGGACATGAAGCAGTTGGATAACCGTAACCATATGCTTGTGCTCTCGCCAACGGAGAATAGACGGCGTCAACAAACATACTCGCACTCAGAAGTATGGGTAGGAACTTCCATTTCATACAAATTACTCCCTTAAAAACTTTTTTACCTTAGTGGTAACGTCCAAGTTATCGACAAATGCCTATGTAGACTTGACTCGAAAAGACTCAAACGAGACTTTTGTCGGCAAATTCTAGGTCTACGTCGGTGTTCATTTTACTTTTCATGGCACACATACCTCGGACCATGAATAAAAATAGCAGTTGTCGTAGTACTTACTATAATTCTACACTGTTTTTCAGATGAAGCATTCAATTCTTTGCGTAGATGATGAACTAGATAATGTCGAAGCACTCGAGCGTCTATTTCGAAAAAAATATCAAGTTTACAAGGCGACTTCTGGCGAGGACGCACTTAAAATTCTGGCTGAACATCCAGTCACCGTCATCATCAGCGACCAAAGAATGCCCAATATGACGGGCGTTGAGTTTCTCACAAAATCAACAAAAATTCTTCCCGATGCTATTCGCATTTTACTGACAGGTTATACAGATATCAATTCGGTGATCGCGGCAATCAACTCAGGACAAATCTATCGCTACGTTACGAAACCTTGGGACTCGGTCGATCTCGAAAATGCGATCGACAAAGCTGTTGAGCGTTTCGAAGTCGGTGCTGAACTCAAAGAAAAAAACAAAGCACTCGCGATTGCATACGACGAACTTAAAACACTCGACAAAGCAAAGTCGGACTTTATGATGCTGGTCAATCACGAGCTTAAGACTCCGCTCACGGCGATCATGAGTTTCTCAGATCTTTTGAAAGAAACGAAGCTCGATACAGATCAAACTAAATTTCTGTCACGCATTCAAAGCTCCACAGGCCGCCTTGAATCTCTGGTGAACGATGTTCTTGAATTTCTATCTGCCGAATCAAGTCTAACTCCAATTAAAAAAACAAAACTAAATTCTAAGTTGATTGAAGCGATGGTGCCTCCAACAATTGAAAATCTTCTTCAAAAAAATAAACTCTCTCTCAAATTTGAAATTGAAGCCGGTAGCTTCATGGCAGACGAAAAAATCCTTCGAAACCTCTTCGCTCGACTCCTTGAAAATGCGGCCAAATTTGCTGAATCGTCTTCTGAAATTCGCGTTCTTGCAGGACCCAAAGGCACTGGCAAACAAAAGAACTTTGAAATTGAAATTCAAAATCAAGGTCCAAATATAAAACCCGAAAAAATTCAAAATCTTCTAAAAAGCTTTACACTCAATGAAAATGCTTTTAATCATACTTCCGGAAACGGTCTTGGTCTCAGCATTTGCCAGGCACTCTTGAAACTCCATGATAGCCATCTTAAATTTGAATCGGCCGATCATTTGATTCGTGTATCTTTTCAATTCGAAGCCGCTTAGTTGTCCGCAAATCGGACGCGAGTAAACACCTTCCAACTTATAAGTGAGTTCTGTCGAAACTTCAGTTTTGCATAAGCCTGAACTTAAAAACTTGAGGGGTTAACTTGAACACCAGAATAACAGTGGCCATATTGCTCTTTTTGCTGGCTCAAAAAGTCTTTGGCCTAGAAAAGCAAGACATTGTTCTTGCCGTCGGAGCCACACAAACTTTGATTGCAAGAGGCGAGGTCCATTTCTCAAACAATAAAGTGCTACGCGCGCATGATTTAGGATCGAAGATTCGAATCAGCGGAAAGAGCGTTGGCGAAGTCGATATTCTTTCAAAAGGCGGCGCCTACCATGTCGAAGTTGTAAAACCAGACGTGTACGGTCTCTACACAAAATTGATGGGCGTAACCAAACAAATGCGTGGTGTGAGCTTACAAGTTCATAGTGGTCAAATTCAATTGATAGGTGAACTCCTAAGAAAGAGTGATTGGATTAAGCTCGGACAAATCCATAGCGAAAACTCAGGATTTCAATTTCGCGCAGCTATGGATAACGAAATCAAGCATGAGATGATCAAGTATTTTCATCAACTCATAAGATCATCCGAATTGCCACCGGTAGAATTACAGCTTACACCCGTCGCTCAGATTTCATTGTCAAAGGCTGCCTACCCACTTCGCTTAAAATATGATCGAGTTTTAGGAAGCTATGGATTTGTCATCGAGCAAAACTCAAGCGTGCTACAACTTGAGCCGCTTGTTCGGGTGAATATTCTAGTTGCTGAGGTTCGAAAAAATTTGAGCCGGAGTCTTGGCATCCAATTTCCTGGTAATGCGAAGGCGAGTTTGTTACCTAACTTTCAAGTTCCCGCTGACGGCGAAGGTATCAACGCCCAGATCAATGCTCTTGAAACACAAGGCAATGGCCATTTGTTAGCGGCACCGACTCTTCTTTGCCGATCAGGTAAGAACGCCGAGTTTCTAGCCGGTGGAGAAATCCCTATCAAAATAATGAACTTCAAATATCACGAAACGACGTGGAAAAAATATGGTGTGCTTTTGAGAGTAAGCCCCCTTGCAGATTCGACGGGACGTATGAGTATCGCTCTCACGACTGAAGTTTCAATGTTAGATTCGAGCCACTCGATTGACGGAGTTCCAGCACTTTTAACAAACCGAATTGAGAGTCATTTTGATCTCAAAAAATCACGAACAATCGCTTTGAGTGGACTTTTGAAAAGTGAATGGTTTCGAAATTCAGACGGCCTGCCCTGGCTGAGCCAAATTCCTGTTTTAGGTTATTTGTTTTCAAGCAAAGAATATAAAAACAATGAAACTGAACTTATTATTTTTGTTACTCCCGAGGTAATTCAACCCGAATCTTTAGATGAGGAGGAGTCATGACCCAAGAACTCTTTAGTCTCGTCGAAAAAATTAATGAAGATCTGCAAAACTTGGATTGCATTGACCCCATGCAAATCATGAATTCGAAGCTTGAACAACAAGATCAAGCTGTTCGAAAATTAATTGAGAACTTTCTGAGCCAGGCTCACGGAAACTCAGTTTCACGTATTTTGGATGAATATTTTGGGTTCGGACCACTTAAAGCGCTTCTCGATGATGAGGCTGTTAGCGAGATCATGATCAATGGTCAAAAAAATATTTATTTTGAAAGGGCCGGCCGAGTAGAAGCATTTCAGGATTGTTTCCTAAGCCAACTCACCTTCCGAAATTTTATTCAACGCTTGGGAAAGCTCACAAATACTCAAGTCAATCTCGACTCACCCTTTGTGGATGGCTACTTTGATGATTTTCGTGTTCATATTGTCATTCCGCCAGCGACTCAAAAAGAAGTCTCCATTTGTATTCGTCGGCACCCCAAATGTCCATGGACACTTGATCTCCTTGAAATGAATCAGTGGGCTTCTTTTGAAGCAATGAATGTCATCCGTAAAATAATTAAAGAACGCCGTAACTTCTTAGTTATTGGGCCCACAGGCTGCGGAAAAACTTCTGTCCTCAACGCTTGCCTCGGTGAACTGCCTTCAAATGAGCGCGCGATTCTTATTGAAGATACAAGTGAACTCAAAACTCCCAATGACATTAGCACCAAACTTCTGACTCGCTATGACCCTCAAAAATTATTACGAGACTTTGACCAGTCCGAACTTCTGAAGCAGGCCCTTCGCATGCGACCAGACCGACTTGTACTCGGCGAAATTCGTGGATCTGAGGCCAAGGATTTATTGATGGCTTTTGCCACCGGACACTCCGGCTGCATGGGCACCATGCACGCTGAAAGTGCGAGACAATCTTTGCTTCGACTTGAAATGTTGATTCAGCTGGGCGCTAGCCAATGGAGTTTGCACGCCGTTCGGACACTTATTTTACTCAGTCTATCTGCTGTCATTGTTGTGAAACGTTGCCATTCTGGTGAACGGCGCCTGGAGGGAATTTATCAAATCACGTCTCTTGAAGAGACGGGATTTTTACTTGAAAAAATGATTTGAATGACTAGGCCGCGTAATTAATAAAGCTGCCTTTAGGATGAAGTCCTGGGGGTTGTGTTCTCGCCTCTGGATTTGCGATTCCTGACTCAATTTCACTTTGCATGTCTTCGTTTTCTTCGAGCATCTCACGTGATTTTGCAGCTTTCACTACAGCACCAGCGATAGTCGAAGTACGTTCGCCGGCTTGCGAAGGAATCTCTTCAATATCCACTTTATTTTTTGTGAAGAACTTATCACTCATCTCTTTTGCTATTGCGGCATGTTTCATATCTTTTGTACGCCAATCGTGCATTTCGGTTTGTGCTTCGGTCGCTTGTTTAATGGTGTCGGCAGAAGGACGTTCACGGCCTGCCTGAGCTTCGGCTCGCCCGAAACCTGGGGTTCCTGAGCGGACAGGTCCTGCCTCTTTCATATCGACAGAGGTCACACGAGACGAACCTGGCAAGATGCTACTGATTTTTTCCATACCTACCTCCTGTAGAGCGGAAAAGATGAAAGCATTCTACTTTCATAAGAAAAAAAATTTCTCTCATAAGAGACTTCGGCTGTCTCATTTTGTTACTCAACAGGGCTTACGTCTAGAAATTGGGTTTCTGAAACTTTCGGAAACCCAATTTTAGATTAGATTTTAAGCTTCGCTCTTGTTTTCGGTTGTTGTTGCTAAGCGGATTCCCAGCTCTATTAACTGATCTCGGCTTACCGTACTTGGGGCCTCTGCCATGAGATCTGTTGCTTTTGCCGTTTTTGGAAAGGCTATGACGTCACGAATTGCATCTGTGTCCGTTAAGATCATTACGAGTCGATCGATTCCCCAGGCGATTCCACCGTGTGGAGGCGTTCCGTACTGCAGAGCTTCAATGAAAAAGCCAAATTGTTTTTTGGCGTCTTCTGGTGTGAAACCCAAAGTTTTGAACATTGCATCTTGAACTTCTGAACGATGGATACGAATACTTCCGCCGGCGATTTCGTTTCCGTTACAGACGAGATCGTATGCTTTCGCTAGCATCACACCGTAATTTTTTTCGTTTCCTTTTGCGAGATCATCGTAGAAATCATCTTGCGGAGAGGTAAATGGATGATGTCTTGCCATCCAGCGACCCCCTTCAGGGCTGTACTCAAGAAGTGGAAAATCGATGACCCATAAAAATTTATCTTTTGTTTTATCGATTAGTTTAAGTTCAGCTCCGATGAAAAGACGAATTGTCGATAGAGCTGCGCAAGCCGTTTCAAATTGATCGGCAACGATAAATCCGACGCCCTTGCCGTCTGGGCAAAGTTTTTTAAAAATCTTTGTAAGTTGATCTTCTGTCATGAATTTAGAAATCGGAGTGCTGAGTTTACCAGTCGCATCGGCTTTAATCCAAATGAGACCTTTGGCTCCAGCTTTTCTTGCCATGTCAGTCAGTTTATCGAGAAACGAACGCGAAAACTCGCCACCTTGAGAAACGCCGAGACCTTTGATACTACCCTTTTTTGCGAGTACATC
>JAYUEB010000773.1:0-8531 GCA_043739525.1 Bdellovibrionales bacterium | reverse complement strand
AAACAAATAGCTATTGTAATGACCAGTCATTTGCAGGAGTGAATGCTTATGCTTGTGCATTTCAAGAGGCCCTGGAGAAATGTAAAGTGAATTACAACACGGATTGTATTGTCGTAGGTGCGACTTACAGAAACTTTATCAGCCAGGAGTTTGTTGGCTATAAAGCTTGCGACGTAAAAGTTTATGTTCATGGTTACCATCTCAATTGAAATATTTACTGAGTGGTTACACAGGATGTAACCAGATTGGGTACAAAATCTTGTAATCAATGCCCCCGAATGATAGGGTCCGCGTTTTATAACTCTCGTAGCTGAAAGGCAATGATATGAAATTTTTTAAAATAACTTTAGTTTTGATTTTGCTTCCTCTCATCAGTCAGGCTGTTGAAATGCCTCAAACAGTTAAAGCTTTGTATCAGGTTTCAGGAAGTGGAACCGAGCCTGACCCCTTGTTTCGAGACATTCAAAATAACGAGGCGAGACTCGATTTGGATATGCAATGTAAGACTGTCTATTATAAATGGAAAGCAGACTCATCGACAACATGCTCAGTGGGAGACGGTTGGGGCCAAGGAAACGTGGCTTGTTTGAATCCATTTAATCACGTTTTTGGAAGTACTCATTACGTAACTTATAAATCAGTAACAATGACCGCTTATTGTGATCCAAGAGGATATGACGAAAAGGTTTTGATTAGTCTTCAGCGAAGTTGCGAGACTAAGCCTGAGCTTAGCTGCCTAGATGAAAACGTTAAGAATGCTTTGCGCAATATCAATGTCACTCAACGTATCGATATCGATAAGCCAAAGTGATTAGTAAAGAGCCGAAAGAAAATCTGTTTTTAGAAGTTCTTCGCTACGAGTTTTCAAGGCGCGTGCAAAAGAATTCGCATTATTCCTTGCGCGCGTTTGGTAAGCAGCTTCGGATCAGTCATACTTTGTTATCTTTAGTTCTTAATGGGCACCGTCAGCCCTCCGCTAAATTGGTAGAGAAGTTCGCGGAGTCACTACAGTATTCACCTGATAAAACCCATCGTCTTTTGGACTCACTCAGTTCAGGTAAATTAGCCAAACGCCAAGTTAAGACTGGTGGGGTGGCGGCTGAATATAAAAAAATCTCTCTCGATCAATTTGCACTTGTTTCTGAATGGCAACATTATGCGATTTTAAGCTTACTAGAAGTACCAGATACGGAGCTTACTCCTGCATTTATTTCGAAGCGATTGAATATCAGCCCTATTTTGGCTAAGCTTTCGATTCAAAGATTAAAGAAACTTAATTTAATTGAGCGAACCGCAAATGGTCGCTATCGACAACGGGTTGCGCCCATTGTCGTAGAGAATATAAAATCCACAGTCTGGACTCGAAAATTTCAACAGCAACTGATCGGTAAGGCGGTAGAGTCCTTAAATAATGATCCGATCGAAATAAGAGATTTTTCTTCGATCACATTTGCGATGGATCCAAAATATATTCCGCATGCCCTCGAACGCATTCGAGAGTTCAGGCGGGATTTATGTCAGGAGCTTGAACTACTTGGCAGTCCTAAAGAGGTTTATAATTTGACGGTTCAAATATTTCCGAGTTCGAAGAGGAGTAAGACATGAGGTTGGGCTTAATATTTGCTTTATTGTTTGTTTTTACAAGTGCGTTTTCAGCAGGTAATGAGGGCGGTCACGGTGGCGATCCCTACGCTCTTGAATTTGCAACCATTGGGGACGAACTTTCAAAGTTGTTAAGAGCTTACGAGCCAGGTCACGCGGGTTTGTTCGCCAATTATCATTTTACGGCTGCACAATTTGCCAAGGCAGTGGTTGAGACACGAATTGTTTCAAATGAGGGCAACAGTGTTTTATTGAGAGGAAATGAAGTTGACGCAATCAATACGCCTGAGAAATTAGAAGTATTGATTAACCGAACCAGATGGAGAGAGTCAGACCTCTCGGCTCGAGTTAAATTAGTTCTGCACGAATATTTCGGAATCATAGGCGTTGAAAGAGACCGCTATGACGCGAGCATCGCGTTTAAAGAATTCACGGCTTTGGCTACTCAAGAAATCGGACTTAAATCGCCTACCAGTACCTTTATGGTCAATTTATTTTACGGAAGATGCATCAGCGTGCCGTCGCTTGTTCAAGCCTCGACTTGCGAAGATGATCCGGCTAAGCTTGCACAAGCTGAAAGTTGTGCCCGCGCACAAGCAGAGGGAAGTTGTCGCTTAAGTGGAAAGTCCCAGTGTATTGTCATGTCCACATCTCAAACCGCAACAATCAGTACGACCGTTGTTGGCTTAAGATATTGCGAAGTTCTCGTCATAATGAGATAATTTATTTCTTGCTGCTGAGTGAAATTGTCCGAATGTCAACGGGGACCCAGCCGTTTGCTTCTTGTGGAGAGACGGGTGGCTTCAATTCGGTCTTGAAAAAGTTTTCAATCAAATCTCTTCGTCCGACACGACATTTTTCAAGCTTGTCAATTCCGCATGATATTTGAGTCATGAAACTCTTTGTTTTTGCAACGTCCCCGCCAATTTGACCGACATCAATTTCTACACTTGCTTTGGCAGCAGTCAATTGTGCACTCATTGCTAGATCCGTGAATTCAGGATTCGTCGTGACAAAAGGATTGTCTGCGCCAAACGCATCTTGAAAAGCTTTTTTGTCTGAAGGTGTTTGAAATCGAATGCTGATCGCAACTGAAATTGCTGCACCATAAAGTGTTGCATCTACGACTTTTGCATTGCAGACATTATCGCGCACAGAGGTTGGGTTTGTCGCGACAAATGCGCCGGGAGTTTTTCTGAAAGTTGTAACGCTTGTGATTTTTGTATTTGAGTCATCATAAATTGTTTTGGCAAATTGCAAAAGCATTTGTGGTGTTGCGCCCAGCGAAGTGTCGCCTGTAATTTTTCGAGGTAATACTTCGCTTGAGAAGATATTGAGACTTTCGATTACATCAAGAGGGTCCGGATTATTTTCGTACATCGAGAGGTCACTTTTTTGTAGCGAAAACTCATTTTGCGAAACTTTGATTCGTCTTTTTAGTTTTGGGTTTTCTGATTTCTTATCGAGAGATTTATCGAGTTCATCTTGAAGATCTTTTGGTAAATTTCTAACCGCTTTGATTCCTCCGCTTGGCAGTTGAGGTTTCCAATTGAGGCGTCCAAATTGAGCGCATCCCAAAATTTGTATGCCCTTTGCTCGAGCTTGTTGGGATTCTGGATCCATCGATTCACCAATTTGAGCGACCTTCGGAGGTTCGATTAAGAATACCTTTGACTGAAAAGTGATGGGTGGGATCGAACTCGCCTTAAATTGAGTTACCGGTTTGTAGGCGCCTTTCTCGTACTTGACACAGGCAGTGGCCAAGATCAAAAGTCCAAGGCTTACGCCAACTTTAATAGGATTTAAAAGCTTCATTTTGCCTGCCTTCAGTTCAAGTTCGGAATAGCTTTAAGCTCTAGAGCAAGCTAAAGGCCAGCCTAGGGACACGGCTAACCAGACGCCGGATGCAAAGCCATAAAAAAAATACCAAATTGAAGGCATTTTTGGGTCGGGATGGGTGTTTTAACAGTTTTATGTGAAGATCTTTAAATGCCTTTGAAGACTTGTATTAAATAGACTAAATTGACCCCATGACGGTCAAAGTGCACAAACCCCGGA
Source organism: Bdellovibrionales bacterium (assembly GCA_043739525.1). Classification (GTDB taxonomy): domain Bacteria; phylum Bdellovibrionota; class Bdellovibrionia; order Bdellovibrionales; family JAMPXM01; genus JAYTQQ01. The sequence goes on along the minus strand of JAYUEB010000773.1, from coordinate 4,871 downwards.
CTTCAAAAAAGAAAAAGCCCGAGGACCTGCTTCCGGATGAGCAGCCCCTTGAGTTTTTCAATCGCGAGATTGAGTGGCTTGAGTTTAACTCTCGGGTTTTAAATGAGGCCTTAGATTCACGAACACCTCTTCTTGAACGCGTCCGATTTTTGGGGATTTTTAATTCTAATCTTGATGAATTTTTCATGAAAAGAGTCGGCGGACTCAAGCATCGAGTTGAGGCAAATGTTCAGCGTAGTTCGGGTGGCTTAAATCCGATTCAAGCGCTTGCGGCTATTCGTGCTAAGATTTTGCCGATGCTTGAAGCGCAGTCTCAGCTTTATCGGAAAGTCATTTTGCCTGAGCTTTCTAAAAACGCGATTCATCTTTTAAAGTGGAGTGAACTTAAACCTTTTGAGAAGACCTTTGCAAATCAATATTTTAAAAGTCATATCTTTCCAGTTTTAACACCGCTTGCCGTTGATCCGGGGCTTCCGTTTCCGTTTATTTCAAACTTATCAACTTCACTCGGGATTACATTGAAACATCCTGAGAGAGAAGAAAAGCTTTTTGCTCGAATGAAAGTTCCAAAGGTTTTTCCTCAGTGGGTGAGATTGAAGGATGAGGATCCAACTCAGCCGCAGATGAGATTTGTCAGTCTACTTGATATTTTAAAAGAGAATTTAAGAGAACTATTTCCAGACATGGAGGTTCTCGGTCTGATGTTCTTTCGAATCACTCGAAATGCGGACGTTGAAAGTTCGGATGACGATGCCGATGATTTGCTTGAAATGGTTGTTGAGGAAGTGAAGCAACGAAGGTTTGCAGAAGTTGTTCGTCTTGAGCACGGGCCAAATCCTGATCCTTGGATGCTTCAGTTTTTAATGGATGAGCTTGAAATTACTCAGGGTGATCTGTTTGAGTCGAATGAGCTTTTAGATTACACGGATCTTAAAGTAATTGCGGAGCTTCCAATAGAGAATCTCAGATATCCACCATGGACGCCGTTTGTTCCTGTTCCTTTACAAGATGATCAAAAAAATATCTTTGATGTCATTCGGGCGGGTGACCTTTTGGTTCATCATCCTTATGAAAGCTTTAGTGTCAGTGTCGAAAAATTTATTCGAAGTGCCGTCGAAGATCAAAAAGTCCTCGCAATTAAAATGACGCTCTATCGGACGGGTGATAATTCGCCATTTATTCCGCTCCTGATTCGCGCTGCCGAATCCGGAAAACAGGTCGTCGTTTTGATCGAGTTAAAAGCGAGATTTGATGAAGAGCGCAACATTCACTGGGCACAAGAGCTTGAGAATGCGGGAGTCCACGTTGTGTATGGAGTGGTTGGCCTCAAGACTCACGCAAAGACCACTTTAGTTGTTCGAGCTGAGTCCGCAGGGCCTCAATGCTATGCCCATTTGGGGACCGGCAACTATCATAAAGATACTGCCAAACTCTATACCGATTTTGGATATTTCACTTGTGAACCAGTCGTGACAGAAGACGTTGTTGAGCTCTTTCACTTTTTAACCGGTAGAAGCTTAAAGAGAAAATACAATAAATTATTGGTGGCACCTGTGAGTATGCGAGATCAACTTCTCGAGCTCATTGACAGAGAAACTGCAAACGCCAAAGCTGGCAAGCACGCGCACATCATTGCGAAATGTAACAGTTTGGATGAAAGTGTTATTAGTCGAGCACTTTACGATGCCTCTCGCGCTGGAGTGAAAATTGATCTTATTGTTCGGGGCTTTTGTTGTTTAAGACCTGGTGTTGTCGGCATGAGTGAGAACATTCGTGTATTTTCGATTATTGGAAGATTTCTTGAACACTCTCGAATTTTTTATTTTGCTAATGGATTTTCAGATCCTGTACTCGGCACTTATTATATCGGCTCGGCTGATTTGATGTATCGAAATCTCCTGGCGCGAATTGAAACTTTAGTTCCAATTGAACCAAAACCTTTGCGAGCGCGACTTTTTGAAACCTTAAGCGTGATGATACATGATAGCCGTAGCAAATGGACGCTTCAGCCGGATGGCTCTTACGTTCAAGCAAAACCATCAAACAAAGATGATGTAGGTACTCATGACCAGATGATGAAGCTGACCGCAATTCATTGTCAGCCAGCCGTTTTGCAAAATTTAAGTTCGAATCCTTCGTCGATAGGAACAGGGACTTTTAAATGAGATTGATCCTCATCCGACACGGAATTGCTGAAGATATTTTTGAAGCTGGCTCAGATGACGAACGAAAATTGACTGAAGAAGGGCATAAAAAATTCAAAAAAGTCGCAAATGGCATTGTGAGTTGTGAACCTAAAATTGATAAAGTGATTTCGTCGCCGCTTGTCCGCGCGATCCAAACCGCCGAAATATTGATTACAAAAATACATAGCGAAAAATTTAAAGGGTCCGAGATTACACTTTCAAGTCGTATCAAACAGGCTGACAATCTCATTCCTGAAAAATTGCCCGAACTAAGACCGAATTCAAACCCTCAAGAATTTTGCCAGTGGTTACGAAATCGTTATAAGTCTGAAGTCGATCCGAGTCTTGCGGTTGTCGGACACGAGCCTCACTTAAGTGCTCTATGCTCTTTTTTGCTGACTAGTCGAATTGAAAATTTTTTTGAATTTAAAAAAGGTGGCGCTGCAAGTCTGGATCTCTATTTTCGAACGGCTGACATCAAAGCTCAACTGAATTGGTTTATGAAGCCGTCTCAGTTGAGAAGCATAGATTAATGATTCCTAAATTTCGGCAAGCTTTTTGATTGCAGACTCAGTCAAGCGATAAACGGTCCATTCGTTCATTGGCTCAGCACCAATCTTCAAATAAAAATCGATGGCCTTTTGATTCCAGTCAAGAACCGACCATTCAAGACGGCCAAAGCTTTTATCTTTTGCAATTTGCGCGAGACTCTTTAGGAGTGCCTTACCTACGCCGTGAGAGCGATACTTCGATTGGACGTAGAGGTCTTCGAGATAAATTCCAGGCTTGGCCAAAAAGGTTGAGAAGTTATAAAAATAAAGCGCAAATCCCACTGGAGTTTGATCGAGTTCAGCTATAAGAACAAAAGCTTTTGGTTCTTTGCCAAAAATATTTTCGCGAAGTGCGTTCTCGGTCGCACTCACTTGATGTGCAAGCTTCTCAAATTCCGCAAGCTCTTTGATCATATTTAGAATAAAATGGCAGTCTGTTGCTTTGGCCTCTCGGATGCTTAATTTCATGCACGAATAGCCGATGGGGTTAGGCTTTCGCTGAGTTCAAGAAGTACGCCTTCTCTAAGTCCTACAAATGGAATGGAGAGCATTTCGCAATCAGCAAAATTCATAATCATAAGACCGATTAAACTTGCAGGGACAATGACATCCGCTCGATCTGCCTTAATTCTTAAAAACTGGATCCGTTCTTTGATGGTCATACCCATAAGATGAATTTGTAATTCTTCAAGCTCATGAGAGCTCATCGAGTAAATCGAAGTCTTATTGAGCAAGGCGGTACGCAATTTTCCGAGGCATTCAAAATTCCCACCAGTGCCGACACAGAGATCAATTGGGTTTCCCTTAACGCTATCATTTATGAATTTTCGGACTTCAATCATCTTCTCATTGAGCAGAATCTGAATGTTTTTTTCTTTCAGATTACGTTCTTGCATCATTTGGAGAAGACGAACGGTACCGATTTTAAAAGACTGCATTCCGCGAACTCGGCCGTTGATCGTGACGATGACTTCAACGCTTCCGCCTCCGATATCAATGATGATTGAATTGCGGTTTTTGAGTTTTAATTTCTGATCGATGGCCCGATAAATGAATCTGGCTTCTTCAACACCGTCGATGCATTTGATGAGAATGCCAGTTTCTTCTTGAACTTCTTGAATAAATTCTTTCTTGTTTTTTGCTTCTCGTAATGCGCTCGTTGCAATTGCCCTCATGTGCGTAACTTGATTTTGCTCGATGATTCTTCGAAACCGATCAAAGCTTTCAATCGCAAGAGCTGTCGTTTTTTTGCCAATACTGCCGTTTGCAAAGACATCTTGTCCAAGGCGTACGGGTTCACGAAATTTTTTAGTAATGTGAATGTCACCGTGACTATCCAGGTTCCCGATGACGAGGCGTATGGCATTGGACCCGATGTCGATGGCAGCTATTTGACTCATGTCTTATAGTGGTGAGATTTAAGTTCAAAATCAAGTAGGTTTTTCTATGAAGGTCCCTAACCATTCTCTAACCCAATACTGACAGCACTTTTTGAAATCTTGGCCGATGATAGTCTCATGATGATATGCGATTTTCACGTTCATTCAAACTTTAGCGACGGTAAGCTCAGTATCGGCGAACTCGTGGATCTTTACGGAAGCCGCGGTTTTGGAGCAATCGCTATTACCGATCACATTTGCGAAGATAGTGGCTTGTTTGGTTGGGCAGCGGCCCACTTCAAGTGTACTTTGACTCCATTTAATTTTGCAAAATATATGGAGGTTCTTGAAGTCGAAGCGGCAAGAGCTTGGTTTCAATATAAGATGCTTGTTATTCCAGGCTTTGAACTTTCAAAAAATTCTTGGTCAAATCATAGGTCGGCTCACATTCTAGCTCTCGGAGTTCACGAATTTATAAGTGCCGATGATGATATCTTAAGTCAAATTAGCCAAATCAAGGCCCAGGGAGCACTTGCGATCGCAGCTCATCCGGTGTCGACTCAAAAGCTTGAAAAACAAACTTTTCATTTGTGGAGTCGTAGGGAGGAGTTGCGTCAGCATTTTGATGCCTGGGAGGTTGCAAGTGGACCGCATCTTTTCGGCGAAGTACTTAAGTCCGATCTCCCAAAAATTGCAAATTCAGACCTACACCATCCTAGACAAATCTCCTCGTGGAAGACTCTTCTGGATTGCGA
>JAYUEB010000772.1:0-8534 GCA_043739525.1 Bdellovibrionales bacterium | reverse complement strand
ATAAAACTCTCGAAAATCTAAGAAATTGGTTTTTAAGTTATGAATTACTTTGGTTTTCGCAAAAAACTCTAGTTCAAGGCAAGCAGCTAATTTCAAATGATAAAATGTCTTTGAGCGCCTTTCTGGGTGTAGAACCGAATTTTTCAGATCAGTCTCAATTCTTTAATATTTTAAAAACCTCCTCAATTCCGAAACTACTTATTGCTGGTGAACAGGACATTTTAGTGCGTTCGGATCTTTTAAAAAAGGACGCCGCGGCTGGCGGCTTTGAATTTAATATTTTGAAAAATGCAGCACATTTTATGAATCTCGATCAGTCAGAAGCTGTCGCAAGACTGGTTGAAAATAAATTTATCGACAGCAGAAGAGGGACTTCTTTATGAAACGCTTTCTCACAATTGTAGCGATTCTCTTGGCGGTAACTGCGGCTATTCAAGCCGTGGGATTTTTCGACAATTCAAATAAAGCTGAGGCTAGCCAAGGTGGCAGCGGCAGTCCAGGAATCTAACGTGGTTAAAACAATAAAAGCCGACTGGCGAAAGCTGGTCGGCTCAATTGTAATGATTTGTTTTGCCTTGATAGCAATCTATCGCTGGCACCAGAGTCATATTTTATTTTTTCTTCTTTTAGCCTTTCGTGATTTAGTGGCGGGATATTATTTGGCAATAAGAAGGAGTACTATAGCCTCCGGTCCGACCTCAAGTCGCATACTTGCCTACGTGTCTAGTGCAATGCCTTTGGTTTATCTACAAAGCACTCAGTCTAACCACCATCTAATTATTTTCGCACTATTGTTCAATATCCTTGGCTTTTTGGTTTCAACATTTGCGACTATCGAGCTTGGAGATCGAATGGGGGTCGCACCCGCAAAACGCGGCAACGTATGTCACTCTGGGATTTACAAATTAACCAGACATCCCATGTACCTTGGATATTTCATTGCTGAGTTGGGAAATGTGATTCTAAATCCGATAAATTTATTAATTTTCGTTTCTTCGACTGCGGGCTACCTTTTGAGAGCAAAAAGAGAAAATAAGATTCTTTCGACGACATAATTTTTTTTTAAAAAGTCGGGTTGGATAAATATGGAAAATCTAACATTGCATATCTGCCGATGATATATTCAACCACTTGTTCAACTGTAGAAAGAATTAATTTATATTTGGCTATCAAAAGCTGGAATGCGCCCAATAGCATGCGCCCACCATCCAATGAAATAATGTTGTCTTCAGATTCTTCTTGAGACTCATACAAGATACAAAGGCATCGAAGTGGCCAAAAGATTGATCATTGCCTAAAAAGTAATGAGTTTGAAACTATAAATAGATTTTCACTACAAATCCAGCAGAACATCTTCTACATTTTCCTTTACGCTTAAAGCGGGCCACGATATGAGAACGTGAGTTCCCGCGTGGAGCTTACTATTGATTTCAATTTTTCCTTTGTGAATATCAACGATACTTTTGACAATTGAAAGACCTAAACCGACCCCGCCCGTGGCCCAGTTACGATTAGAGTCGACGCGATAGAACCGATCAAATATTCGGCTTAAGTGTTCTGGAGCAATCCCAATGCCATTGTCAGTAACTTCAAGTCTTACAAATGTATCGTTCGTCTTACTTAGGCGAACAGTTATCGTTCCGCCCGCAGTAGTATAGTAGATTGCATTCGACAAAAGATTTCCGAGCGCGCGCTGGAACAAGATTTTTTCGCCAGAAATACATTGATTCGTCAATATTTCAGTTTGAAGCTTTAGTTCGATGCCTGCCTCAACTGCCGCGGGTTCAAAGAACTCCAAAATACTTGAGATTTCAGAATTCAAATCTAGCTTTTCTAGCTTCAAATCATTTTTTAAATTCTCAGATCTGGCCAAAAAAAGTAAACTCTCAATAATCTGTTTCAGTCGATTGCAATCTTCTAAAGTGGAACTCATAATTTCGGTGTAGTCGTTGTTTGTACGAGGCTTTGCTAATGCCACTTCGATTTCGCCGAGAATGTTCGTCAACGGCGTACGTAATTCATGCGCAATATCAGAAGAAAAGCGAGATAGGCGTTCAAATGCTTCTTCGAGTGAATCAAGAGTTTGATTGAAAGCCACAGCCAGCTTATGAAGTTCAATCGGAAGGTCTGAAAGCGTTAGTCTTTCATGAAGTGTGCCCGAGCTAATATTAGCCACTTCCTTAGTCATCGCAAGAAGGGGCCTAATGCCTTTTCGAGCAATTTGCAATCCAATAAGTAGGCTTAATAAAGCACTCGAAATTAAAATAGATATGGCGATTCGCTTATACTGGTCTAGAAAGGCTTGGCTTTGATCAGCATCAATAAGACCAAACACATAAATTGGATTTTTCATTTCGACAGAATTTTCCATAACTTCAAAGTGGGCGAGACGTAATTTACCGTCTTTACCTTCGAGCTGAAGTTTAGGGTCAGAAATTTTTTCCGAAGATTTTAGTGCCTCCATATTGTTTTCAAACTCAACCGGAAAATCTTTGGTTTGAATTATTTCTCCGTCACTTGAAGCAATTCTCAAATAAACCTTTTCGCCGCCGCGAGTAGGCCATTCGTCATTGACTCGATGAAGGAGTTCGCTCTTTCCGTGAGACGGTGATTTCAAAAGTGCGGAAACGGCGCTCATTCGGTCTGACAAGATACTGTTGCGGTCCGACTCAGCTGTTTTCACAAGTAAAAAATAAAGCAGAATATTACTAACTAAGGTAAGTAGCGAGAAGGAAAGTCCGTACCAAAACATGAGCCTCGTTAGTATTGACCATTGCCTTCGTTTTGGATTCATATTTCAGACTCAATAACATATCCCATTCCACGAATGGTTTTTATAAGTTTAAGTTCAAAAGGATCGTCGACCTTCGCACGCAGCCGTCGGATATGAACATCGACGACATTACTTCCTGAATCGTAATGAATATCCCAAACCTGTTCTGAGATCACAGTTCGTGATAAAATTTCTCCTCTTCGACGTGCTAAGAGAGCCAGCAAGGAAAATTCGCGAGAGGAGAGATTGAGTTTTTGTCCGCCTCGAAAAGCCTGGCGCCTACTTAAGTTAATTTGAAGATCTGCGATTGAAATTGAATCAACAGGCCGAGTCGGAATTCTTCGAAGTAAAGTTCTAATTTGAGCAAGCAATTCGGAAAAAGAAAAGGGCTTTACAATATATGCATCACCCCCCAAGGTGAGCCCTTTGATTCTATCGTCGATAGAATCTTTTGCTGACAAAAATAGTGCGAGAGTTTCTTTGCCAGCTTTACGGAGTTGGCGCATGACTTCCCAGCCATCAATATTCGGGAGCATGACATCCAGAATAAGAAGATCATATTCCGAAGTTTGAGCTAAGTTTAAACCTTCGAATCCGTCGTGTGCCAGATCGACAGTAAAACCTTCTTCCTCAAGACCCTTCTTAAGGTAGGCGGCAGTTTTAATTTCATCTTCAATGATTAGGATCTTCATATTGGTTTGATCTCGCTCCATTATAGATAGCAGAGGCACCTCTAGCAATCAAAAGATCCCGTCGCGCTTCGTCGACCGACAGTACAACTCGATTCAGGTTTCTAAGCGATTCTCGTAGATCGATCATGCTGCCCTTAAAGCCGAAGAAACGGCCTCTCGCTAAGCCAAAGGCCTCTTTTGCAAGCTTTACTTCGGCTCCCAGATAATTGAGTCGCACTTTCAATGAGCTCATTTGTTCGTCGTATTTTGAGTTCGCTTCATCAACAATCTGTTGCGAATAATTTATTAAGGCCTTACTTGATTCGAATTCTGCTTTTCTCCGCTCCACTTGTGCGTCTCGATGAAATCCATCAAAGAGTGGAAATGTCAGCGCAATTCCGGCTGAGTAATTCCAGCCGTCTTTTTTTTGAATATCGTTAAAATAGCCACCAGTGACTAAGCCAAAGAATGTTGGATTTTCATCAGCTTTAGCTTGTTCGAGTTGAAATCGGGCCATGTTTGCTGAAGCGCGAAAAACTTCAAGCATGGGACTATTTTTCGTATTTTTTTCAAGTAAAAGAATTTCGGTTTCCTGGTTGCTGAGGTCAGGACACTGAACCTTTTGGTTTTTATCTCGACCGATCATCAAGGTCAGTCTCTGTTCAACATTCGTAATGCGGGTACCGAGTTCGGCCACTAATGTTTCGGCTTCTTTTGCCTGAGCATCGACAAGATACTTTTCAATAACAGAACGTTGTCCCGAGCGAACGTAGTTTCGGGTTTCAGAAGCAATGACTTGGGCTTGGTGTGCGGTAAATTGTGCGTCCGCAGTAGCAGTCTTGAGAAAACTACAGGTTAGATATAAATTCAATATTTGTAAATCTACTTCAGCTAAACTTAAAGCGGCACTGGTTTGTTGAAAATCCTTTTCTGAATTTGCAAGTTTAACCGAACTTGAAGTCCGACCAAAATCCCAAATAGTTTGACGTAAAGTAGCCGCTCCGCCTTCACCGATCCTGTCTGCTGCTGAAATATTATTATCAACTCCAAGAAACGAAAAGGAACCTGGGCTCCCATCGCTCCCTATGAATGCAAGTTCAACACTCGGCAAGTATCCTGATCTAGCGTCCCTGACTCTTTGCTCTGCGGCTTTATTTTGGTATGCAGCGCTTTTCAATTTCGGACTATTTGCTTCGGCCTCTTTCAGAGCTTCTGATAAACTAATTTCTGCAGCTTGAGCAGTGCTAATAGCAAATACATTAAAGATAAGTGCGAACTGAATTAAATATTTCACAGTAAATTCTCCGCTTTTCGACGCTCCCAATTTGACATCATAGAAAATAAAATCGGCACGAGAAATAAAGTGAGTAAGGTCGATAAGAGCTGACCTCCAATAACAGCACGTCCAAGTGGAATATTTGCTTCTGAACCGTGTCCAAATCCAATTGCCATTGGTACTAGACCCAACATCGATGCGAGTGATGTCATTAAGATAGGGCGTAACCTTGCCCGTGCAGCTTCGATAATAGCTGTTTCAACCGACTGTCTGCCGTGGCCAGCTTCTCGAACTTTGTGAAGAATAAATTCTATTAAGATCACTCCATTTGCGACTGCAATACCAATCATGAAAATTGCACCGATAGCTGCCTGAATGCTAAAGAAGGTGTGGGTCAGAATGAGCATACTCACAATTCCCACGAGGCCGACTGGAACGGTAGCCATAACAATGAGAGGAATTTTGAAAGACGAAAACTGTATAACCAAAATTAAATAAACCAGAATTGCTGCTAATACGAATCCACCCTTCAATGACCCAACCGCAGCATTCATTTCACGTATTTCTCCGCGTATTTCAGCGCTATACCCCTTTGGCCATTTCGTTTGGTCAAGAATTTTCTGGACGTCTCTTGAGAGACCGCCGATATCTCTGCCTTTGGCATCTACATAGATATCTATAACATTCACTAGGTTTTCATGGTTGATCTCACTTGGTCCCAAATTGTTTTTTACGTCCGCAACTTTCGATAGTGGGATACCACGATCTTGCTGAGGTCCCGTAACAGGGACAGCTCTAAGATCCTCTATACTTTTGATGCTACTCTCTGGCATTTGCACGCCAAACAAATAATCAATTCCTGACTTCGGATCTACCCAAATTGCGGGCATAAAAGAAGCGCTGCCGCTCACTGCACTACCAACACTTTTAATAACACCGTCAACGGTCAATCCATATTGGCCCGCCTTTTCTCGGTTCACTGACAAATAAAGTTCGGGGTTGTCAAATCGTTGCTGTATACGTACGTCGACAGCACCCTCTAACTTCTTAATCTGCGGTAATATTTCTTGAGCTAATTTATAGGAAACCTCACTGTCCTTACCTATGATTTGCAGGTCGATAGGTGACGCGAGTCCGCCATTGAGCGCGCTGGTTAGGAGTCCACCAAGTTCAAAGCTAATCTCGACTGTCGGATAGGCTTTTGACATTTCTGTACGAATGATATCTGCGTAGTACTGAGTTGTATGTTTCCGATTGCCAGTGAGTTCAATGTTAAAAAAGACATCTTGCGTACCAGAGTTAGGAGTAAAGGCCGCCGGGAATCCATATCGAACTCCAGCATTCGTAATAATCATCGCAAGGTCTTCTGGCGGAATCCATTGCCGTAGGCGATCATTTATTTCTTTTGACTCGGTTTCCGTTTCTTCAATTCGAGTACCTGTATCAAACCTTGCTTTGAAAATGAAGTTTCCGGCGTCTGCTCTTGGAAATAACTCGGTTCCTAAACGAGGTGCAAGCAAAACGCCAAAAACTAAAATAAGAAGTGTCGCTAACAACAGCCATTTGCCGTTTCTCATAACGCGCAAAAGAACACTCGCATAAATTTGCGTAAGTTTAGCCATTGCATTTTGCGCAAGCCGAAGCGGTAGTGGCAATTCATCAGCCCGTGGTAGTCGCCCCGTTAAAAAATAGGATGAAAAAAGTGGAACTACTGTCATTGCAGAAAAGTAAGAACCAATCATGACAAAGATAACAGACAGGCCGAGAGCCGAAAATAATATTTTTGAAATTCCAGTTAAAAATACGATAGGGAATAAAACAACCATTGTGGAAAGTGTCGAAGCTAAAACCGGCATAGCGACTTCAGATGCACCCTCAAGAGAGGCTTTCAGGCCAGGAACCCCGGCTCCTCTTTTACTAGCTATATTCTCAAGAACGACAATTGAATTGTCGACTAATACTCCAATAGAAAGTGCGAGTCCGCCAAGAGTCATCGCATTTAAGCTTTGTCCGAGCGCTTTAAGACCCATGAATGCAAAGAGCAGAGAAATTGGAATTGAAAGTAAAATTCCAATTGTTGCTTTGGGATCACCTAGAAAAAATAGGACCATGAGCGCCGCAAGTCCTCCGCCAATCGCCGTTTCCTCAGTGATACTTTCAATTGCATGGCGAATAAAGTCAGACTGATCGGCCACTACTCGCAACTTAAATTTCTCTGAGCTCTCACCGAGCTTTTTCATGCTCGCTTTTACTTGATCAACGATTTGCAAAGAATTTGCACCAGCTTGTCGATAGATAGGAACATAAACCTGTCGCCGTCCGTCGACCATCACAATATTCGTTTGTATCATGCTTGCGTCTTTTGCTTCGCCAATATCTTTCAAATTTATAGTGACGCCGTTGTCGGCACGCAGTGGATAATCATTCATGTCTGAAATTTTATCCGCTAGTCCGTTACTGAGAATTTGGTAGTCAAGTTTTCCAATTTTGATATCACCGGTTGGAATAAACGTATTGAGTCGGGTGGCCTTCTCCAAAACATCAAGCGGAGAAAAATTGAATTTCATAATTTTTTTTGGATCAAGATAAATAATAGCTTCACGATCTGCACCGCCCATTACAGTTGGTGCCATTGCCCCCGGTGAGGACTGAATGGTATTTCGAACTGTATAGCGCGCAAAATCGTTAAGGTCGTTTGCTGACACATCTCCACTTACAGCAACGAGTGCAAGAGGAACTGCCGACATCGGATCAAAAGGTAAAATCAGCGGAGGCTGCGTGCCAGGAGGCAGCTTTCTGAGCACTGACATCACCAGTGAAGTCGTTTGAGAAATAGCGGTGTTTAGGTCCACGCTCGAATCAAAAAAGTTTCTAACGATACTGACTCCAGCTATGGATTTTGAACTTTGCCTTTCAATTCCTATTGCTTGCCCTGTGTACCTTTCAAATCTCGAAGAGAGATTCATGGCAACGTGGTGAACTGGCATGCCGGAATAAAAAGTCAGAATTTGAACTGCAGGTTGATTGCCGGCAGGCAGCAAATCTTTCGGCAGCAGAGTAAGCGACAGACTTCCCAGAATCACCACCATCAGGCAAGTGACGACAATGAAATAAGGATAGTCGATCGCGAATCGAACAATACCAGACGAACGTGTGGTGTGATCAGGGCCTAATTCACTATGAGTTGTTTTCATAAAGTAATGCTAGCAGAGACCAAATGACAAGAAGATGACAGCTTCATTACAAAACTGTCATCTTCTGTATTATTTCGATTAAATTTAAGTTTCTTAGAAAGCCGAAAAAATAGGTCGGGCTTGGAACTGAATGCCGATTACAGACATCCCAGCCCATAAAAATCTAGGCAAGCTCGGTTCAATTAGAAGTTAATATTAGAATCGAGTACAGGCAATAAAAACAACAGCTTGTTTCATAGAGACTTTCTTTTTAAAGAAATAGGAACTTGAAAATGAGTTTTAGATTTCCAAATGTAAAAAATGACTGGATATATGAGAAGTTCCAAAAGAAACGAAGTTAAAAGCCCGCCTATCATCGGCGCTGCTATCCGCTTCATAACGTCAGAGCCTGCCCCAAGCGACCACATGATTGGGATGAGTCCAAGAGACAGAGACGCAACTGTCATTAGTTTTGGGCGAACTCTGTGAACGGCACCTTCTATGACAGCAGCTTTTAAATCTGAAAGAGACCGCATATTACCGCTTCGAACGCGATCATCAAAAGCTAAATCAAGATACATGAGCATAAAGACGCCCGTTTCGGCATCAAGGCCTAGAAGTGCTATCATTCCTACCCATGC
>JAYUEB010000771.1:0-2844 GCA_043739525.1 Bdellovibrionales bacterium | reverse complement strand
GTAAAAGTAAAAACTACGCAAGATTTAGTTTTAAATGACGAATCCTACGCACAAGCAGGGTCACTTTTAATCGGAACAGGCTCTAGCACTGATAAGCGACTCTATGTGACTTTCAATCGACTTGTGAGTCCTGAAGGAAAATCAAAAAATATTTTCGCTCAAGCCTTTGATTTTAAAGATCGCATTCGGGGTTTAAAAGGACAAAGGGTATCCGATCAGGTGTTTAAAATTGCTGCAAGTTCTGCACTCATTTTTTTAAGTGGATTATCAGAATCTTTACAAGACAGTCAGGCCGCAAATTCGCTGGCGGGACAAAGAAAGTCCCTTCGTGATTCAGCACTTAGCGGAGTAGCTCAAGCATCAAGCGAGCAGGGTAAAAAAATGCTTGATGAATTAAATAATGACAACCAAATCGAAGTTCAAAAAGAGACCGAGCTGGTTGTTATTTTTGACACTAAAGAAGGTATGAATGAAAAATAGAACAACTAACGACGTCCCCAAAAAAGATGATTTGGCCGACAGAATATTCAAATTTGGTGAACTGATCACAATCGGTCTTTGTAAGTTTTTAATGACTTCAACGCGTGAAGCGTACCTTGGTTACATGAATGGCCTCATGCCGGTGGTAAGGCTTTTGCAATTTAGCTGTGCAGCCTCCGCATTTTTTTCACTCAAGATCGACATCTATTTTTTGAAACTGCTTCATAATTTAATACCAGGGCTACAGGTTTCAGCACCGACGGGATTTTTTCGAGTTGTCGTTTGGCTTTCTTGTGCTTTTTCGCCATTTCTGTTTTGGGGATGGCGGAGGCATAAGATTCTTCAGAAGTTAATTTTATTTCTGCAAGACGTCTTTACGGCCGCTGGTCTTGTTTCTAATGGCAAGACACCAAGGCTCATAATGGATTATGAGACAGAAACAAACTCAAGAGTTCTTCAGTTTTTATCAGACGGCGTAACGGTTTCGCAATTCAAAGAAAAAAAAGAACTTTTGGAAAACAAACTCTCCGTCAGGATAGAAGATATTCGCGGCCATAGGCAGTATCCAAAACTAATTGAAATTGAATTTGCAGAAGGCGAGCTGAAAACAGTTTTTGAGCTCAGTGATATTTATGGCTATAAAGATTTTACTTTTCCCATCGGGACAACAAGGTCTGAGGTTATTCTTGGTGACCTTAAAAAAATACCGCATTACTTGTTCGCTGGCCAAACGGGATCTGGGAAGTCTACATATATTAGAACTATGACGACAGTTTTATTGGCAAACAATAAAAACTTGCTGGTCTATTTTATTGATCTTAAAGGAACAGAAGCTGGTTTATTCAATGGTCTTCCCAGATTAGACATCGCCGTTGACGAGATCGAGGCGTTAAGTTTTATCCGGTCGGTAAAAGCTGAGATTGGTCTGAGAAAAGAGAAATTTATTGCCAGTAAAGTCCGGGATCTAGATTCATATAACAAGGTGATGGTTGAAAAAAATATGAAATCCGAACAGCTTCCGCGAATCTTATTAATTATTGATGAATTCGCAAATCTAATGCCGAACGGAGAAACCGAAGACTATAAAACAATTAAAGAAGCTAGCGCGACGGTAAATTGGATTGCAAGGATTGGTCGAAGTTTCGGAATTAATTTAGTTATCGGAATTCAAAAACCTGATACGCGCAATATGGACTCGACGACCAAAGCAAATTTAGAAGGCATTTTATGTTTTCAAGTTATGACACGCACACAAAGCCAAGTCGTACTTGATAATAATAATGCTGTTGATCTTGGTGGCATTAAAGGCCGTGCTGTTTGGCAGATCTCCGGAGAAAGCGAAATTGTTCAAGCACCGATCATTCCTGACGCTATAATTAGTAAATTTATCGAGGAGAATAAAGATGGAGAATCAAAATCTGAAGGCTCCTTTTTCGAAGGAGCCAGCTCTTCTTCTGGAGAAGCAAGACCCATTGTCAACGGAAGTGAAAAATTTATTGAGCCTATTGGGGCAGAAGGAAGTCCGCAAGGAGATTCGGAGCATAGTGAGGCAACAGATTGGGACAAAGCGAATCAATGAAATTCAAAATCTACAGTTTGAAAATCCAACAGGAGCTCATGCTAACGACAAAGAATTGAAAATACTGGGGTTGGTTTTTAAATGGAAAATTATTCCCTTATTTATTCTCAGAGCTCATTTACTACGTGGAGAAAATCCACTAACTTTTAAAAAACGCGTATATCGCTTAGTTGAGAAAGGTTTATTAAAGAAAGTTAAGCATTTGGGCGACCTTATTTTTTTTCAACTAACGAAAGCTGGATTTTTAAGATTTCGGCAAGGCCTTGATGGTTTAAAGGAGGACGGATTTGCATCGGAAGCAATTCGTCATGATTTTCTATCAATGGCGTTGCAACTTGGCCCGTGGGCAACTGCGAAACCGCGTTCAGTGGAGATTGTCAGTGAGCAGGAACTACGGCGGTTTATTTATAATGAATTGCCCTCGTGGTTGCCTAGTATTGATACGCATAGACCAGATGGATTTACGCGATTTAAAAAGAACAATCGCTGAAGAGTTTTTGCTTTCGAGGTTGAAATTAATTCGAAGCAGTCAGATCGGTATGGATCGACTTTTCAGTATTATAATAAGCACAGAGATATCGATCTTGTAATTTGGCTGGTTAAAAATAAAGCGCTTAAGAAAATTTTAATTGATAGCTGCCTTCACGTAGATGAGCGAGATATTTCAAAACATGCTTTTATCCTGCTAGATGACTTCAAATCCTCATTTTGGGATGCAAAAGTTGAAGTTGGTCAGAAAACCCCGATAAGTTTTGTCACTTTGATGTCTCTGGAGTGTCTCACGG
>JAYUEB010000770.1:0-2846 GCA_043739525.1 Bdellovibrionales bacterium | reverse complement strand
TCGTGCGGGATAATCATGACAGCTTCACCAATTCCAAGTTGGTTTTTAAAAATATTCGGGTGAACAATAAACTCTTCAACTTCTCTTGCGGAAGCATCGCCCGTTGCCTCATTCTTCCAAATACTCTTCTTGGTTCTCTCGGTGTATTTAACTGCCTTTTCGGTCCCGATAACTTTTGAGAAATATTCTGCTGAGTCAGGATCATTACCTCGCATGAAAACTTTAATATTCGCATTGGTCAAAATTGAATTTGCAATAGCGTCGCCGAGGGTTTTAATGTCACCCAAGGCTTGATGAGCAAAAACAATTCCGACATTTGCTGATCTCGATTTATTGAGAACAGATACGAAGCCAGGATAGAGATACTCTGTGAAATCATCTAAGAAGACGGAGTAAAATGGCAGTTCGCGATTGACTCCGCGATGTCTGTTCGCAATAGCACTTTGTAAACATTGGAGTATCATTTTGCCAGAAGCTTTGCCAAGAAACGGAGTCAGAAGTACAGGGAGCTGAAAATAGATGATCTGGTTGTTGCTTAGTGCCTCATTGAGATCAATTGTTGGCTTTTCAGTGTTAAAAAGTACAGCAGTTCTTCCGAAGGCAAAATGACTTAGAGCTGCGGTTAGCCCACTGGTACTCTCTATACGATCACTCAGAGGAATTGACGAAAAATGATCCACCCATGTTTTAAGTGGGGCTTGTGGCCGATCTTTCATCATGGCTTTCAGAGTTGCCGGATTACTAATAGCCTGGTGAAGTCTCAAAAAAGTCGGAACCTCGCCGACAGCTTCAAAAACTCTCATTACCTGACAAAAAACTTCAAACTGAACGCTTCGATAGTGGGGATTGTCGAAATCAAAGGAATTGAAGACTCTCTCTGAAGCTTCCTCGGGAGTTCCACCTATCAAAGGATTGAATTGGTAAGACTCATCAATATTACTCAATGAGAAAAGTCTAAAATCGTTTTGACGTCCTGACTTTTCAACATAAGCCCAAAGTTTATCAAGAAGTGACCTGTCAGATTTACCGTCAATTAGAATAAGACCCCGACCTTGTTCAATGTCTTGAATAGCCCAAGGCATGACCACAGACTCTGTTTTTCCGGCATTTGTCGTACCGATAATTTGAGTATGCATGGCCCGCTGCTTAGGTTTGATAAAGACACTTTCATTTTTATCGCTCTCGCCACAGTAGACAGCACCTAGAGCCGGTCCTAAGATGGCCTTTTCTTGAGCGCTCTTTGCGAGAGAAATTTCTATTTTATTCGCTAAATAATAATAGAGCGAAAAGCTAATTGCGCCGCTTGCGACAGCTAGCCAAAACTGATGTATTGGCACCCTAATCCAAACCGTCCACCATCTCGTGAATTTATCAATCAATTTCATAAAAAAGAAAAGTCCTCCGCCAATCGCCACTAGGTAGTCACCACTACCGCCTGAATTTTTACTATCTTCCATAAACAGCCCCCGGATCTCGAAACACAAAGGCTTGAGTTAGAACAGCCAATGACTCCGAATTTGATTCAATCTCAATCCATTTTTTTTCTTTCTTCAGGTCGGTAGCCAAAGCATCGGCGCGATCTTTTGCGGTTTCAGCGACAGCATTTCTCATACCATTTTCGCTGCCACCCGTATTTGCCCCAAGAGGCCCACGCTCCATTGAACCTTCGGCATAAGCACCGATGAAGCGTGTGAGCGTCTGACCGATTGTATTTTTCAAAGCCTCAGAATGTACATTTCCGTCAATACCAACTTGGCCATCGGAGCCCACGCTAATCGCAGAAATCTGTCGTTCTCTCCCGTCAGGAAATTGTATAGACTTCCAACTGACTTGCGCACGTTCAGACCCTTCATTGAAGCTAGATTCGCCGAAAAGCTTCGAGCCGTTTGGGATTGCTAGTGAATCTTCTTGAAGTAGGTCCTTTGCAATAACTCCTATGATCGGCATCGTTTGATTTGTAACATTTAACTTTTCAATAATGCGAACTGAGATCTTCGTACCTGGAGGGAGCTGGGTTTTTGAGTCAACACCTTGTCTTGATAGAATCATTGAGCTGTTTCTATCTTTATTACTGGACCCCATACCACCGCTGTTTGATTGATAGAGATAATCAAG
Source organism: Bdellovibrionales bacterium (assembly GCA_043739525.1). GTDB lineage: Bacteria > Bdellovibrionota > Bdellovibrionia > Bdellovibrionales > JAMPXM01 > JAYTQQ01. The sequence continues at coordinate 731 of JAYUEB010000770.1, read as the reverse complement.
GGAATTTGGGACGGCTCTCGAATTTGATTTCGCTTGCTGAAGTTGACTCAAATTATCTTGAGTTGGATCGTTCTCAATACTTTTTTGCACGAAGCCAGGTTCAACTTTTTCGTGAAAAGTCTTTTCTTGAGGCTTCGTAGTTGGCATCATCAAGAGAGCTACGACAAGGCCTATAATAGCAACAAGACCGGCTTTTGTAATTCTCGGCCAATTGATATCGCGCTTGGAGATGAATGGTTTTGCGTCTTTCAAAAAAATGCCAGAAAACCAACTGCTCCTGTTTGTTACTTCCATGAAGTCACCTTTGGAATAATGAGATCTGAAGTTTTTGTTCTCCTCATTTCAATTTTAAACGGCTTGGTCACATCTAGATCGGAGCGTAAAATCTGAATCATGCCTTGGGCACGTTCGGAAGGACTCACATCGAGGCTTGATAGAAAAAGATTGTGAATTGGCTTTGTAATTTTATTTTGTGTTATCCAAAACCAAGATGGATTTAGCTTTTCTTTTTGACTTGAGCCGATTGTGAATTCAATTAAAAGAATTCCTTCTTTTGTTCTGCCAGCTCGATCAACCTCAAATAAAATAAAATTATTTTTTACTCGGTGATTTAACTTGGTCCAAATAATACTTGATTTTGGCTCTCTCGATTTTTCTTTCGGCGTATCAAGATATACAACATAGTCGGCAATTGGCTCTTGCCCCGTCACGAGTTGCACGTTGTAGCGTCG
>JAYUEB010000769.1:0-8571 GCA_043739525.1 Bdellovibrionales bacterium | reverse complement strand
ATGAAAGCGCGAATATTTGCGATTTTCCTACTGATGCTCATGGTGGTAATCCCATCGGCGTTAAAAGCTGAAATTACTCATCATTCTCGTGTTGCCGAGCTAGAGAAAAATTTGGCCCATCAAGGCCTCGAACTTTTAAAAGGGAGATTTCCAGACCGACCTTTTCTAATCAAAGTCAAAATTGACCCTCTTTATAGGGACCGTCCTCGCGGCGAGCGTGGAGACGAAAAACTTCCATATCTTGACATTGTTGATGATGAAATTATTGACGAATGGGACGATCCGGGAATTCCGCAAGAGACTCTTCTTGAAAGAGTTAAAAGAATTTACGTGAATGCAAGCGTTCCTGAAAATTTAACTGAAGATGAAATTAATGAATTAAAAGATACACTCATCAGTAACCTCGGGATGGTTGCTGGCCGTGACACGGTTGAAATTAGTAAGCGAAGTTGGGGCGGAGCCGAGGGTGGTTCGTTCAATCGAAATACATTCACGTGGGTCATTATTGGGTTTGTACTTTTTTGCATTGGTCTTCTTGCGGCTGCATGGTTCAATACTTCGCGTTTATCAAAAGTCTTCAAGGGTGCACAAAAAGCAGTTCCAGAAAAAAGTGCTGCGCCAGCTCCAATCGCCGCGGCTGCGCCTATGCCTACAATGAATACGCGTAGAAACGAAGGGTCATCTTTAAGTGGTGATATTATGTTAATGGATCCACTTAAAAACCGTGAAATGGTTGCAATGGGCTTAAGGGTCCTCGAAACACAAAAGGGTTTTCCTTCTTTAGAAGATATGCTCATTTTGCACAAGTTCGGAGAAACAAAACCGCGTGAATTAGGTGCTTTGCTTTGTGAGTTTCCACAGGAGCTTCGAGCAAAAGTGTTTTCATATAGCTTTGGAGAGTTTTGGCTACAGGGCCTTTCAGATCCATCAGAAGTAAATTCAAGCTGTGTTGAAGTTCTAAATAAATGCCTTCGCGTTCAAAGAAAAGAGTCAGATTATAAAATTGAAGAACTTAAAATTATGATTTGGCGCTTACAAGATAAAAACGCTGAATTTTTTAATGGAATTGATCAAAACGAAGCTTTTTCACTGATGTTTGATTTGCCAAAGAAAATTTCTTTAACGATTGCCCGTAGTGCTTATCCTGGCTCTTGGGGTATGTTACTTGATGCTCAATTCAAACCTCAATTCATTGCGGACGAGAGAATCGTAAGACTCAGAGAGCGAGCGATCAATCTTCTTGAGCTCAGAAATTTAAATGCTCTTTCAAAATTCAGAAAAGAGAGCGACTTGCTCGAATTTTTGCTTGTAGCAGATCCTCACACAGAGAAGGAAATATATGTAGCGGCTGGTCCTCAGTCTATGTTGCCAACTATTCGTCCTCCTTTCTATAAGATCTTTGAAATGAGCGAAGGAGGAGCTATGAAATTAGCTGCCCTCATGAGGACTGAAGAGTGGGCCGTAGCTTTGTTCAACGCAAATCGTGATCAACGTCGTTTGATTGAGTCGCACTTCAATGAAAAGCAAAGATTTCGTTTTTTAGAGCTGATGAAATCGTTTGATGGTAATCCGCCATCACGTGAGCTTGCAGGCGATATGAGAGCGAGAGCTGGTAAATTTGCAGCTGAAGTTGAAAAGGCTTTGGCGATTGAATCTGCAAAAGCACTCAAAGCTCTGAAAGAAGAAAGCGCGATGGAAATCGTAAGGGCTGCTTAAATGAAAATTCGGCAGCTCGTGTTCTTCATCTTGATGCTACCCAGTTTATCTTTTGCTGCTGGCAAAATAGATATCTTGGCTGGCGTCTTTAGTATTAACGCAAGTTCAACGTCGGCATCTTCAAGTGTTAGCAATGTCGGAGCGTATATGCTCGATTACCGCATGTCTTTTTGGTCCAAATTTGATCTACTGATAGGATATTCAATCGATGCTTCCAAGACGATTGGAGGAGATTTAGCGTTTGGTCCCGATTTTGGAGTTCTTTATTTTCCCATAACGAACTCTGATGTGATTAAAGCGGCAAACGATAACGTATCGGTTGAGTTTCAAGATCATATCAAGCCGTATATCGGCGGTTCCTTTCATCAAAGACAATATCAGTCGACGAATTCAACCTATGCTGGTTTTGGTGGTTCAATAGGATCTGAGTTCAATTATTGGAAGACATTTTCAATTCGCGCCGAAGTTAGAGATGTGCTATTTGCAGGTCCATCAAACGCAAAAGCAAATGAGATAGATGCGTTCGTTGGTTTTACCTTCCGTGCCGGAAAATAAGAATTTCAAAATTTGACATAATTATCGAGTTTCGATAACATGATATTTATGATATCTAGCTTCGGAAATAAGCTTACCGAAAACCTATATGATGATCGTCGCACGATAGATACTCGAAAGATCCCACAAGAGTTGCGCCGAACTGTCAGAAGAAAAATTCTGTTCTTACATGATTCAGAAGAGCTTTCAGATCTTAAGGTGGCTAAAGGACATCGCTTTGAAAACCTCAAAGGAAATTGGATGGGATATCATTCAATCCGAGTTAATAATAAGTGGAGATTAGTCTTTCAGTTAAAAGATGGTCGGGCATATAATGTTCAAATGAGTCAAATGAGTCAAATGAGTCAAATGAGGCGTAAATGAAAGTCTTAAAACTTCCAACCAATCCGTTTCACCCAGGCGAGGTGCTTCTAGAAGAGTTTTTAGAACCGGCTAAAATTTCTCAAGCAAGTTTTGCTAATAAGCTAGGTTGGACAAAGGCGAAATTGAATGAACTCATTAAAGGTAAAAGAGGCATTACCGCTGAAACCGCACTTGATTTAGCAGAAGCTCTTAAAACTTCACCCAAGCTCTGGATGAATCTTCAAGCGACCTATGATTTAGATCGCGTACTAAAGGATCGTCGCAAATAGCTAGTCGTCAAACCGTTTGTATATTTGATTTTTGCCCGTTCACAAGACGGGGTTTCGTTGATAAAAGATTTGCCAGCGGAACTGATTGTGGATTGCTCTCTAAAAAAATCTTAATGAGAGCGGTCATCGGAACAGCTAAAATCAAGCCCATCGCTCCCCAGAGCCAACCCCAAAAAAGCAGACCAAAAATGAGTGATACAGAATTGACGTTAATTTTAGAGCCGGCTAGTTGAGGCATGACAAGATTGTTGGCAAGCGCGTGAAATAGTAAAAATGCAACAGTAACTATAAAAAACGGATAACTTGTTTCGCTCTGGGCGGTCCCTTGCGTGAGCGCTAATAATATTGCGATAGGCGCACCAGCGAGTGGCAAAAGACTCGCAAAGGCTGTAATCATCGTGAGTGGAATCCAATTGTTAAATCCTAAAAAGTAAAGAACAAGGGCATGGCAAATAAGTAAGACGGTATAGGTTACGGCATTCGCAATAACAAAGGCCCGAATCATTTTTGGCAACTCAAGGTTGAGTTTTGGAAGGTGGCAATGCTTGCCGATCAGTGCATTGAAACTTTCCAAAAGAATTTCTTTGTCATATAAAAAATAAAATAACATAAGAGGGACAAAAAAGGCCATGCTGGCGATTTCTGATAGTGATCCAACTCCGCTGACAATGTAACTTGTCCAGCTAGGATAGTTATCAACGATTTGAACTTTTTGAACGTCACTAGAGGTAGGCTTCGTTGTTATATTAGCATGAATGGAGTGGTCGAGTTTAGTTGTTATATCTTTTACCCATATGGATACTTGTTTGGCATTTTGTGCGAGCCCTGAGCTGTCAGATGCCAAGCTTGTGACAGAAGCATAAGCCACCCAAAGGGCGGCAACAGAAAATAAAAGAAAAACGCTAATGACGATTCCGGTTGCGAAGTGTCTTGAAATATTTTTGTTTGAGATCTTAGTTACGATCGGGTCTAAGAGGATCGCTGAAAAAATACTTAAAAATAACGGAATAAAAACGATTTTTGCAAAGTACGCAAAGACGAGGCTACAAAAGAAAATAAGCCATTTCGAACTCATAAAATATCCCCCAAAGCTTTCAGTTTAATTTTCAAGATGTTGAACCCTTGATGCAGCGTTCTTTAAGTTCTTTGCCACTCGTCTTTCTTCTTCGGATTTAAGTTTGCTATATCCGGGTAGATGGCGAGCTGCCGGGCTCTGAGCAAGTCGTGATGCCTTTTTGAGAGCTTCGGGCAAACCTACAAGACCATGTCGATCAAGCAATCGTCGACTTCTAAAAAAGTTTGCCCACTTAAATTCTGCAAAGTTGCGATTGCTGTTTTGAAAACCACCAGCTTTTCTGACGAACCAAGCAATGCTTCGGTAAGGGTCGTCCGCCAATCCGCGAATGTCATGTGGTAAATAGAGGGCTTTTCGTGGTCCTTCTCCAAATTGACAAAACGGGTACGCATTTCTAGTTTTAAACATCCATTTCCAGAATTGACTATAGCTCATTTGACGATCGGAAAAGGTTTTTACTATTGAGATTCGTACTTTTTTGATTCCGACGTGATAAGCAACGCACAAAAAATGATGATGGTCCACGAGATACATCTTTCCGTCAGGTGCAACTACCACCGGCACAGGATTTTCATCCACAAAATCGCGTCTTTGCTTTTTATTGAATGACTTGACGACATTAATTTTCTCGTCAACTTCGAGCATGCCGACGGCGAACTGGGTTGGTTTTAGTTTCAGGACTTTACACTTTTTCAATTTAAGAAAACTCCCAATTATCAATCAAGTTTCGGATTCCATTTTTCGTAACCTTTGGGAGGGCCCGAATAGAGAATAAATTTTGTGAGAGCCTTTGCGCGCTCGCCGGGAGAATCAGGAGTGAAGAGTTCCACTCCGCCATGCATGATTGAGTCAAGAGAGTTTACTTTCACTTCAGATCCAAATAGTCCGAGTTTTGCTTGCACGCCAATTTTTCGCCAGAATACTGTGTTAATTCGGATTAAATGTTTATAGCGATTTTGAATGCGAATTTGCATTAAAACACTTTGCCCGTTTTTAGCAAGATTCACCTCGGTGATTGTCCCGATTGTGAGGCCGCGAAAAGTGACGGAGTCTCCTTGAGTAACAGACTCGGCGTCTCGTGCTTCAAGACTATAGACCGATGTATTTTCAAAAGACTCAGTCATGTCTTTGCCTGTGTTGGCTTTGAAATCGAGCTTTGTGTTGTTATCTGGTTTACCAGGTTGAACGGCTATGTATGCACCTTCAAAAATTGTCTCAAGGCCTGTTACTCCTTGAAGGCCTACTTTCGGTGTCACGATCCAGAATTTAGAGCCTTCAACTGCAAAATCTTCGGCGTCTTTTTGCAAATTGATTTCAACAAGCGCTTCTTTCTGGTCCTCTGAAACGCTGACTTTTTTGACCATGCCGATGACAACGCCACGATATCGAACACTTGTTTTTTCAGCTTGAATGCTAGAGGCGTCGTCAAATGAAATGCGAATTTTCGGTCCACGGTTATGCCAAAATTGAAAAAGAAGCCAGGCGCATATGATGACCGCAAAAACTGGAAACAGCCAAACATACCAGTTAGATTTAGCTCTTACTAAATTTTCTTGCGCCTTTACTTTATCTGTTTTCATAATTCATCTTCCCATAAAATTTTCGGATCAAACTGCGAAGACGCAATCATGGTACAAATAACAACCCCTAAGAAAAGTAGGGATCCAAGCTCAGGTTCAACATGAGTCCAGGGGCCTAGTTTCATGATGGTTACTAATATGGCCAAAATAAATATATCAAGCATGGACCAGCGACCAATAGCTTCAATTGCATGATAGAGCTTTGTCTTTAAGAGAGGATTTTTTTTCTTTCGGGCCGAAAATGCGAGATAAAAAAGGGCCAAGAGTTTTAAAAAGGGTATTACAATGCTCGCAAGAAAGACGATAATGGCAATAGCCCAGGCTCCGTCATTTGCTAAGGAAACAACTCCGCTCCAGATGGTCGAAGAATTTCGATTGCCATAGAGCTCGATACTCATAAAGGGGAAGACGTTCGCAGGAATATAAAGAATCAGAGCCGTCAGCGCAAATGCGACGGTGGCAGCAACCGACTTTGGTTTAAAAGGATCATTCTCTTGGCCACAACGCTCGCAATTTAGTGGCTCAAGCTCATTTTCTGGAAGGTTCAGAATATGAGAACAATGACGACAAATATAGAGCGAAGCTTTAGTCTCTTCTTTTAAAGTCGCTTCCGATTTTGGCTCTTCTAAATTAGAAAACTCTTCGGTTATCATCCGGCACCACTTACCCAAAATTTATTTTTGAACTTTAAAGAAGTATCCAAATGCAGAATGTATTCCTGGCTTAAATTCATTCTAGTTAATCTTAGTGAAGATAGATCTTAAAGCTTGAGGCATAATGTCCCTCCAGGGGTCACAATGGTATAAAGCCTGAAGCGTAGCCAGTCTCAAATTAGGCAGGGGCGAGCATGCTAATTGCTGTCATTGGGCTTAAATGATGAAGTTTTTAGAGCGCATTTCTTTTAAAATTTTCAAAGATGATATCTTTACTCAGGCTGCAGCACTTGGTCTTTATACTGCATTTTCTTTTGCACCGCTTGTCATTCTACTGATTTCATTTCTTTCCATGATGCATCTCAACCTACAGAATCAGTTGATCGAGCAGGTCCGAGCTCTCATGGGCACTGAGGCTGCGGGTGTTTTACAGATGATTATTGAGAAGTCCTCGTCTCGAAAAGATCTTGGTGGCCTCAGTAGCTGGATCGGCGGAGCGACACTTCTATTTTCAGCGAGCGTGATCTTTGTTCAAGTTCAAAGTTCAATGAATGTGATTTTCGCATCTTCAAGTAGCCAAGATGACAATTTGGGTTTTTATCAGGGCGTTCTCAGTTTTTTTAGAAGGCGACTTGTTTCCTTTGGTATTGTTCTTAGTTTTATATTCATTTCGATTGTATCACTCTTATTTTCTGCTTTTCTGGCAGCTATCGCTCACTATGAAATGAGTTATTTAGCGCATATCCTAAGCGGCGCGATGAGCATTTTGGTATTTGCAGGTCTTTTTTCGATCATCTTTAAATGGATGCCAGATACAAAAATTTCAACCTCAGCTGCCTTGACGGGCGGAGTTTTAACTTCGATTCTTTTTATTTGTGGAAAGGCAATGATCGGACTCTATTTAGGCCAAACGGCATTTGGTTCTGCTTACGGAGCTGCCGGATCAATCATTGTCATGCTAATTTGGGTTTATTACTCTTCGCTCATTATTTTCTTGGGTGCGGAGGTCGTGTCGCTCCTGCCTGAGCAAAAATTGAGTCAAGAGGCTCTTTAAAACTTTTCATTCAAGTTTTAAAATGTTAAAAAATCGCTCAATCTCAGAGAAATGGACGATATGTTTTTAATACTCATCAGACTTTGTCTCAGTTTTGCTAACGCCAGTGAGCCCGCTGACATGAATCACTTTGTCAGTTCTCTAATGAGTCAAATGACTATAGAAGAGAAATTAGGTCAACTCGAGCAATACAGTGCTGAGATGTCTTTGACCGGGCCAAGTATTAAAGAAAACTATCGAAATGAAATTGCAAAAGGTCACGTCGGCTCTATTTTTAATGCTTACACTCCCCAGTTTACGAGAGAACTACAGAAAATTGCGGTAGAAAAATCGCGACTTAAAATACCACTGCTTTTTGCCTTTGATGTTATTCACGGACACAAAACGATTTTTCCGATTCCTTTGGGTGAGAGTTCAAGTTGGGATTTAAAGCTTATCGAAAAGAGTGCCCAGGTTGCTGCCTCGGAAGCATCAGCCGATGGTATTCATTGGACCTTCGCTCCGATGGTGGACATTGCACGTGACCCAAGATGGGGTCGCATTTCTGAGGGAGATGGAGAGGACCCTTGGCTAGGCGCACAGATAGCGGCAGCCCGAGTTCATGGATTTCAAGGAGACAAACTCGGCGCTGTTGATCGTGTCATGGCTTGTGTAAAGCATTTTGCTGCCTACGGTGCAGCTTTAGGTGGTCGAGATTATAATTCAGCTCAAGTCAGCGAGCGCGAATTATATGAAGTTTATCTGCCGCCATTTGAAGCCGCGGTGAAAGCTGGTGTCTTGAGTTTGATGCCTGCATTTAATGATATTGACGGAGTTCCAAGTACTGCGAATGCTAAGCTCTTACGAAAAATTTTACGAGACCAATGGAGATTCAAGGGTATCGTAGTTAGTGACTATACGGCAATAAATGAATTAGTGGCTCACGGAGTCGCTGGAGATGAGAAGCAGGCCGCTGAACTTGCTCTTCGCGCAGGCGTTGATATGGATATGCAAGGTGGAAGCTACCTGCATGAGCTGCCTCAATTGATCAAAGAAAAAAGGCTTTCGATCTCGCTTGTTGATCAAGCCGTGAGGCGTCTTCTAGAAGCTAAATACAAATTTGGTTTGTTTCAAGATCCTTATCGCTTCAGCAATGAAGAACGCGCAAAAACAATTATTTTGTCGAAAGAAAATATTTTAGCCAGTCGTGAAATGGCGCGCCACTCAATTGTTTTGTTAAAAAATGAAAAATCTATATTGCCTCTTCAAAAATCTGGGACATTAGCCTTGATCGGCCCCTTTGCAGATGATCACCGTAACTTGATCG
>JAYUEB010000768.1:0-2856 GCA_043739525.1 Bdellovibrionales bacterium | reverse complement strand
TGAAAAACTCGGAAAATGGACTTCTTGTTTTTCCCAGCGCACATCGATAAATTCTTCGAGGCTTTGAAATTCTAGCGAGGTTAAATCGCTTTGATGAAAGGACCATGTTTTATTTCCGCAAAGGCTCGGCTCTTTTTCAATAATGAGAAAATTACGATAGCCTTTTTTGAGAAGGCAGAGCGCTAAAAGGCAATTAGTCAGGCCTCCACCCGCTAATATGAGGTCGTATTTTCTATATTCATTTGCTGAAGCCATTTTCGACAGAAAAGACCCTTCGGAAGAGTTTGTCAAATCTATACAAACTTTCGCCTTCTTGACTGGGGCCTTCGCCTAAAACTTTGACCCTTGGCAACGCAAAGCATTAAAGCCAAAAGTTTAACCCACTCGATACAATTGGGTCGCACACGATCAAGGCAATCATGTGCCACAAGAGGCCGGCAGTTAGACACTATGCTAGACCAAGTGCATTTGCACTGTGTCCCTCAGCGTTCCCACTTCACCAAGCGGGGACTAAGCCCAGCATTGAAGGATTACTCGACGAACTTTCGAAGTGCCGTCAGTTGGTCTTTCCTGCACTTAAAATCGAAACTAATCAGCAAGGTGAGTTCAGATTTACAGCTCATAATGATAGCGCTTTGTAATTCGATTACGTCAACGGTAACGAGAGATGCATATTTTTCAGTTAGAATTCTTTAAGGCTTAGCGAATAGAGGTGTGTGATCTCAGTTCTTTCGAGATTTTTCGCAAAGAGGCGCCGCCTTTGGCAGCAAACTTTCGATATCTGCGATTCGCTTTGCATCCGCAGGGTCATCACTCCCGTGACCACCGCTCCCTGCAGTACTGCCTGCTCAATCAGATTTTCAGAAATCCTCTCTTTGCCATGCTCCCTTAGTGCGTGCGAAATTTCATGTCCCAATATTGTAGCGACTTCAGCGTCGTCCAAACTTAGTTCCTCAATAATTCCAGAGTAGACAATGATTTTTCCGCCAGGCGTACAATAGTCATTTATTTCTTCAGCAGTAACGACATGCACTTCCCATTTCCAATCGACGGCGTCTTTTCTGAAGACGTCGGTTTCCGGAACTAAGCGTTTGACAACATTGGAAACTTCAGTCTTCACTTCTTCATAGGATTTGGTTTATGCTTCATTAATTTGTTCCGATGAAGCCAGCGGAAGGCTAAGTTGCGAACGATATATTCCGGCTTCGCTATCAGTAGATGCCAATTAAAATATTGGTTCTGATTCATGCTTAAGAATTCATGACTCATCAAGCTTTTCCATTTCTTTCTCGATGACATTGAGAACTTGTTCGGGAGATGTGTCTACTTTCAGTTCATGTAATTCGTCACTAACTTCGACATTCATATGCTTCGCCATAGCGTCAACAAGGCGTATTAATCTTGAGACTTCATGTTCGGTTAGAAGGTTAATTTGTAGGTCCAACTCTTCTCTGGTTTTTTGCAGATCACCGATTCGGTTTTGTTTTATAAGTATAAAGATGGCTAAAAAAATCGCTTCAAACGTGGTGAGAAGCGAGAGTAGAGGGAACGGGTAGGGATCAAAAGTTTTTAATTCTCCTATCCCTGTCCGATTTAAAAGTACCCATAGAATGATAATGAGAGTTTGAAGATATACGAACCTCATGCTGCCGGCGTTACGAGCAATCCAACTAGCTAACTTTTCTTGTATACCAATTTCTTTCTCAGCCTGTTTTCTGAGAGCCAGCATAGTGCGGGTATTTTTATGGACAATTTTTGCTACCCCGGTATTTTTTTGGCCAGTGCGCTCATCCAATTATTTTGTATCCGATCATTTTGTTATTGAACTTCATTGTCGAAACGACAGCCTAAAACAAAATTTTCATCTTTCCCAGTCAAAAGTTTTTTATCATGGCCAACCACTAGCAGTGGTCGTTTAAAACTTAGTTTTCGATGCTGAGCCTCTTCGTATGACGACTAATGGTTTCGACGAGTTCTCCTTGTTTAAGCGGTTTCGTCAAGTGGCCGTCACAGCCAGCAGCTAGAGTTTTTGTTTCTTCTTCCGCCATTGCGTGAGCTGATTCTGAAAGCCTCAAGACCGTTTTTAGCGCTCTCAAATACTGCACCATGGTTACTGAGAATAAGTTGAACGAGAATTCGATTGTCTGCGGAGTCATCTGCTACCAGTACTCGAATGCCTGACAAGGCGAGGTTCGTTTTTTCACCTATCGTCGTAATTTTACCGGTAGTCTTAGTTTGGTGAATGCTACTCTGTGGAACTATCGCTAAAAACGTAAATAAAAATGTACTACCATACTGTGTTGTGCCTTCTTCGATCGATATATCGCCGCTCAGCGCATTTGCAAGTCTCTTGGAGAGAGCGAGCCCAAGCCCGGTGCCTCCGTATTTTCAAGTCGTGCTGTTATCAACCTGCATGAACGGCGCAAAAAGACGCTCTTTTTGTTCTTCACTTATGCCAACTCCACTATCTTTAACCGCGATTATGAACTGGGTCTTTAATCCAATCGAATCTCCTGTTCGAATTTCAATCGTTACTCCTCCGTGCTCGGTAAATTTGACCGCATTGCCCACGATGTTGATGAGAACCTGCCGGATTCGTGTAGGATCGGAAAGTATTCGGGGAGGTGTATCCTTGGTAACATGCGCCCTTAAATAGATACCTTTCGCACGCGTGCGTTCTCGAAAAACATCCATCACATCGTCAAGAAGATCTAAGATAGACAACTCTACATTTTCGATTTCCAGCTTTCCTGAATTTTGCCTTTCTCGTCCGATAAAAAAACTGGGCGGCTCAATTTTTCGACCACTGAAGTTATCGTGGGCAGGGTTCGTTAGAACAAACCGGTGGGTTGGGCC
>JAYUEB010000767.1:0-2857 GCA_043739525.1 Bdellovibrionales bacterium | reverse complement strand
AATTTTCAAAAAATTCGATGAGAAAAAATTCGCCAGCAACCCGCTAAATCGCTTATAAAAATAGTTTTTCATTTAGCAAGTGAGTTATCAAAATCACTAGTCTCGAAGGAAAAAGATGGTTTGTTTAGCAGGCAGAAAATGCGCAGAGATTTTGCTTTTAAAAACTGTAAATTAAGCTGCGCATTTTGTTCACGCAGCTTCAATGACCAGTGATTAATGGTCATTATGAATTCTGTAGTAAAGAAGTGACCCCATCACCCCCAACACACGGCGTCTCTCGCGTTATCCAATTCCATTGACACCTCACCCAGTTCGACATCTGATTTCATATCAATAAACAACAAACAAAGGATTCATTATGAAATTCAATGTCGCTTTCTTGCTCTCTTCCCTTACATTTTCTGCAATGGCTTTTGCCTTGCCGTCGAATCTACAACTCGTAAAACCCACGGCAGAAAAGAAAATTTCTGCAGACCCAATAAATTGCCAGCAATTGGTTGAAAAATTGACGGAAGCAAAACAACTGAACAGTTCATTGGGAAATAATGTGACCGCTATTTCAGAGGACGTTGCCCGAGTCATGGGAAGCTGGTACGGAAGCCTTTCAACTTACGAAGGCAGAAGCATTAGTTTTCCTTACGGCTACTTTGATACCATATCTCAAAGTTCAAACACTTCTTCTAGGAACGCTCAAGTCTTCAGAAATGATTTTACTAAAGTAGATTCTATGCTGACGGATATCTTAGTGGCGATGCAAGGCTGCCTACGATAGATTGAGTGTCAATTTTCGAGAACGGTCCTCTTGCAGTTGTTCTCATTTATTACTGAATCAGGCTTGGTGGACTTCGGTCCGCCTCATCCATCCCGTCCTCAAATAATACACTCGGGTCCCTCAATTCACTAAACAAAACCATCGCAAAGAGCTTTCTTTCTGAAGTAGAGAGATCACTCTCCGCACCCGAGATCACCAAATCCGTATGACCAATAAACAAATGATAAGGCCGACCATCGCGGTCGACCGGGTCGAGACATACCAATTTTGAGTTTCGTCGATTTTGGATTACAAAGCGTCGATTAACCGAAGTGCGAACTGTTTGTCGACCGTGATTCTACGGACTGAAAAGACTGCCTCGAGAAGCGATACATTCGAGACAGAAAAATATTCAGAGATCTGTCTGGGCGAAACGTGAAATTCCGTGCTCTAACTTTCCTCGAGACAAGTATTTTAAAACATACAAAAAGTAAAGATAGTAAATTGCAATCTACACGAACTCTCGCATTGACCTATTAATTCTTTGAATAAGCGCAAATGGCCAAGCAATTTAATCTTTTTGGAGAATTGAGAACCACGTTAAAGGGCCCCGTAAATGCCTTCTTACAGTCCAATTCAATAACGTGTGCGTTGTTATGTCCATAGGCAACAGTGTTGATACACCTGTAATTCAAATTAATAAGGACTTGTTTTTTTGCAATTTCCTCTTCTTCAACAGTCGAGATACCCTTGTCATATTCGATCCAAGAAGACATTGCCTTTATCTGAAAGTTATCAATAGATTTTTGCTGAAGCTGCGTTTCTAGCGTGACTGAGTTATTCATGCATGCTGTAAGTTTCTCCTCTACGGTTTGCTCAGCTCTCGCAACCCGTACAACAAAAGTTAACAATATGAAAGTAACCGATATTAGCTGCATATATTTCTCCTATTCAACACGAATCTTGCAATCCTGCCGCCACATTCAATTGGGGCAGGGTGCTTCCTATAAATTCAGTTTGTAATGAATGTCATCAATTGTTAGGTCGGAGTTATTTTTCTTTTGAATCTCTGTATGTTACGCTGTATGTGAATTTGACGGTGGACGTGCCCTAAAAAGTAATATCTGCGCCGCACAGGGCGCTCGATTTAATCGAGAAATCCGGATTCGGCGCAAACTTGCTTTTGGATTGATTTACTCAGGGCTGATGACAGAGCTGGGCTTTTCTGGCCACTCTCATGTGTCCAAAAAACAAGACTTAAATTGCAAGACTTTCAACGCGATTTTCTGAGCTATTTTTTGGATAGGCTAATGGTGTCTTCATCACCAGCGAAAAATCTCTGATCAAGTATTAAAAAACGCCGACCTTACGACCCACTGCAGTCCAGGAATATAAATAAGTGGATAAATTCTATGATCGGGTATATTCCGCTTACAAGAGGTGTCTTTATGAAAAAAAATATGTTGTCTCTGGCCCTTTCAATACTTGTGTTTTCGACGGCCCAAGCCGCAACCGACTCATCTCGTTCATCTAGAAATTATGATGGTGCTGGCTATGCCACAGCCTATTGCCGTCAGCGTGGGAACATCGCCGACTGCCAAATTGCCGGCGAGATAGCGGGCGGTTTAGCCCTGTCAGAGTGCTACAATGCAGGTAATAGTATATGTGGTATTCAATTGGTTAACGTAACACGTAAGTCTGGAAGTTGTGCCGAATTAAATGACCGATGCGAAGTCCACGCCATCGCAGTCCCACATAAAGTTAACGACACGACATATGTCGGAGACTTTTATATAGAATAACCTGCTTTAGTTGGTCGGAATATAACGTGCGTTTTCAAGATCCATCGCGTCGTGCTCAAACTGGTTAGCTTCCGGCAAGTCGCCTCGTAACATTTGCGCCTCGATATCATCGCTTAACGATAAGCTTAGGCTCAGTTCGTTGCGAGCGGGTGGTCCAAAATGTAATCACAATGGCCTTGAGCCGTTCTGCTGTTGCCCAGCACTCTGGAGTCGCTGGGGGTGCATCCAGAAGCTCGCTGCTACTGAGCCGCCATTTCCGCCCAAAAACAGCGCGATATTGACGACCGATCCCTAAAGGTCTTGA
>JAYUEB010000766.1:0-8602 GCA_043739525.1 Bdellovibrionales bacterium | reverse complement strand
CACTTGCTGATGGTGCACGAGCAGCTGGATTAGAGTTTTAATTTTAAGGAGAGATATTTGTGGATGCTAAACAGGTAAAGTCTGATTTCGAAGAACGCGTAGTCGCAATTAGACGTGTTGCAAAGGTTGTAAAGGGCGGAAGAAGATTTTCTTTTGCTGCACTTGTTGTTGTTGGTAACGGAGCTGGCGAAGTCGGCTTCGGAACTGGTAAAGCGGGTGAAGTTCCTGAAGCAATCGGCAAGGCGAGCAGAGCTGCTCAAAAGAGTTTCCGAAGTGTTTCTCTTTTAGCTGGACGTACGATTTCCCACGAAGTCATCGGTCGATTTGGCGCTGCAAAAGTGATCATGAGACCTGCAGCTCCCGGTACGGGCGTTATTGCTGGTGGTGCGGTAAGAGCGGTTCTTGAGAGTGTTGGAGTGAAGGACATTTTAACTAAATGTATCGGAACTCGTAATGCACACAATGCTGTTCGAGCGACTCTTGATGGTTTGAAGCAATTGAAATTGCACAAACTAGAAGTTGAAAAATAATTTTTAATATTTGAATTCTGTTATTGAATGATGAGGATATCATGGAAAAAAAATTTAGAATCAAGCTTGTACGAAGCGTGATTGGCTGTACCGCAAGTCAAAAAGATACAATACGTTGTTTGGGTTTGAAAAGACTCCAACACGAAGTTGTGGTGGCAGATAATCTTGCAAACCGTGGACAAATTATCAAAGTACAGCACTTATTGACTGTGAAACCGGAGTAGTTATGAGTTTACTAAGCACATTGAGACCTCGCAAAGGCTCGACATTTACAAAGAAGAGAAAAGGTCGTGGACACGCGACAGGCCAAGGCGGAACAGCTGGTAAAGGTCATAAGGGACAAAAAGCTCGTACGGGCGGAACAGTTCGTTGGGGCTTTGAGGGCGGTCAAACTCCTCTTATGAGAAGACTTCCAAAATTTGGTTTTAATAATAAAGTATTTAGAACTGAGTATGATGTTTTCAATCTTTCAGCGTTAGAGAAATTGGCTCAAAAAAATGAGATCAATCCTGAAATCTTGAAAAAACATGCAAACCTTAAAACTGATAAAGTTAAGATCTTGGCAACTGGCAAATTGACGAAAGCTTTGACTGTTAAAGCACATCGTTTCAGCGCAGCAGCTAAGGCAGCAATTGAATCAGCAGGCGGAAAAGTTGAGGTAATCGAGTAGTGGCAGACAGCGGCGGCATCATCAAGCATAGCGAACTTCGTAAGCGAATTTTATTCACTCTCATCCTGATTGCTGTTTATCGTTTTGGTGTCCACGTACCCACTCCCGGAGTGAACGGTCAAACCGTTCTTAAGTTCTTTCAAAATCAGGGCGGAATTTTTGGTCTCTTTAATACATTCTCAGGCGGAGCGCTCAATCAATTTAGCGTTTTCGCTCTCGGAATCATGCCCTACATTTCTAGCTCGATCATTTTTCAGCTTTTGACTTCAGTTGTCCCTTATTTAGAGGCACTGAAAAAAGAAGGTGAACAAGGTCGTAAAAAAATCACTCAATATACTCGCTACGGTACAGTTGTACTCGCAGTGATTCAGGGTTGGGCGATCAGCACATACTTAATGAATTCAAACTTTGAAGGTCACCCACTCGTGACTTCAGACATCGTCGGAATCATCCCATTTAGAATCATGACAGTGATCACTCTCACGGCAGGTACATGTTTTATCATGTGGCTCGGTGAGCAAATCACTGAGCGCGGTCTTGGTGAAGGTGCCTCCCTCATCATTTTCGCTGGTATCGCAGCTGGTATTCCAAAGGGCGCTATCAATCTGTTTACTCTCGTATCAAATCATGAATTAAGCGGTCTGATTGCGATTGGCTTATTAATATTCATGGTGATCGTTGTTGGTCTTATGATCTTCTTGGAAGTTGGAGAGCGCAGAATCCCAATGCACTCAACTCAAAGAGGTGCCAAGCAAGTAGTTGCTCCAACGAGCCATTTGCCAATGAAAATTAATTTGTCGGGTGTTATTCCGCCAATTTTCGCAAGCAGCTTACTTCTTTTCCCAGCGACAATTGCACAGTTTGGAAATCAGGCTTGGCTCACTCGCATTAAAGATTTTCTCTCTCCTCAAGGCGCACTTTACAATATTTTCTTCGTAGCTTTGATCGTGTTCTTTTGCTTTTTCTATACAGAACTTGTTTTCAATCCAACTGAGATTGCCGACAACTTGAAAAAATCTGGCAAATTTATCCCAGGCGTTCGCGCAGGTAATACGACGGCTCAATACATCCAAAGAATCATGGAGCGTATTAACGTTGGTGGCGCGATCTACTTAAGTGCTATTTGCGTTTTGCCAGGTCTTTTGATCGATAAGCTTAAAACACCATTTTACTTTGGTGGTACGAGCTTGATCATCTTGGTTGGCGTGGCTTTAAACACCACTCGCCAAATTAGTTCATATTTGATGACTCAGAGATACGAAGGTTTGCTTAAAGGTGCCAATGCTAGGAGCCGGAGGGTTCAGTTTTGAACATCATTTTGTTCGGACCTCCTGGAGCAGGCAAAGGTACTCAGTCTGCGTTCTTGGTTGACCAACTGAAGATGACTCATATTTCGACTGGTAACCTCTTAAGGGCTGCCGTCGCTGAAAAGACTCCACTCGGTGTAAAAGCGAAGTCTTTTATGGATTCGGGAAAATTGGTGCCGGACGACGTTGTAATTGGTTTGGTTGAAGATATTTTAGGTAAGATTGGGACGCAGGGCTTCGTTTTAGATGGTTTTCCAAGAACTTCGCCTCAGGCGGATGCCCTTGAAGGACTTTTTAAGAAATTGAAAATCAACCTCAAAAAGGTGGTTTTTCTAGAAGTCCCACGTCAGGTTTTGTTGGGTCGCTTAACAGGTCGTCGAAGTTGTGACAATTGCGGATCGGTATTCCATATCGAAACCAATCGTCCCAAGGTCGAAGGAATTTGTGATAAATGTGGCCACAAGCTTTCGCATAGATCGGATGACAAAGAGGAAGTGATTTCTCAGCGTCTTTTGGCCTATGAAACAAGTACCGCTCCAGTGAAAGAATTTTACTTGCAACGTAAGTTGCTAGCTGAGATCGACGGCTCTGGAGACGCAAACGCGGTGTTTGAGAGAGTAAAAAAGATTTTGAATGAATAATGAGATCAATTCAAAGTTATCTTTGATTTTTGATTAATAAATTGATAAACGGCTAGTTTAGATTTTGACAGTTATTTTTGTAGATGGTATTAATTTTGACCTTTAAATATTATATTTCCCGCTAAAAACCGGAAAAAGTTTAGAGTTTTGAAAGAATTTTGGAGAAACGATGAAAGTCAGAGCATCGGTAAAAAGAGTTTGTAATAAGTGCAAGGTTATTAAAAGAAAAGGCGTTGTCAGAGTAATCTGTGAAAACCCTAAGCATAAGCAAAGGCAGGGATAAGCAATGGCTCGTATTTCCGGAGTAGATTTACCACGTAATAAAAGAGTAGTTATTGCCCTACAGTACATCTATGGCATTGGCAAAACTCGCGCAAACCACATCATGAAAAGCACAGGCATGGAAGAGAGTCTTCGTACAGACGCTCTCACTGACACACATGTTGCAAAAATCAGAGAAGTGATCGAGAGAGAATTCAAAGTAGAAGGCGATTTACGACGAGACATCGGTCTTGCAATTAAACGCTTGATGGATTTGGGTTGCTATCGCGGACTTCGTCACAGAAAAGGCCTCCCAGTAAGAGGTCAAAGCACAAGACAGAACGCGCGTACTCGTAAGGGGCCTCGTAAAACTGTCGCGAACAAGAAGAAAATCGTTTAATTAATTAAGGTCTGTAATTAAGTAAGTACCAAAAGAATTTTGGGGAGCAAAATGGCTGGCAAAAAGAACGTCAAAAAGAAAGTTAGAAAAGCAGTTTCCCACGGGAAATGCTTTGTTCAAGCTGGATTTGGAAACACGATCATCACTATGACAGATATGACTGGTGAGACGATCGCGTGGTCAAGTTCAGGTCACCTCGGATTCAAAGGAAGCCGTAAAGGTACTCCTTTCGCATCTCAGATGGCTGCTGAAGACGTTTCTAAAAAGGCTATGGAAGCAGGTCTTAGATCTGTCGACATCTACCTCAAAGGACCAGGCGCAGGCCGTGAACCAGCAATTCGAGCGATCGCTTCGGCGGGCATTCGAGTAGCGACAATGAGAGACACGACACCTGTTCCACATAATGGTTGCCGACCACCTAAAAGACGAAGAATTTAAGGAGATATTGTGAGTTGCATTCCTAATAGCGTTTGTAAGTTTTGCCGCAGAGAGAACGTCAAATTATTTTTGAAGGGTGACCGTTGTTACACTGACAAATGTTCTTTCGAAAGACGTCCATATCCTCCAGGACAGCATGGTCAATCTCGCTTGAAATTTAGCGAATTTGCTTTGCAGTTGAGAGAAAAACAAAAAGCAAAAAGATATTATGGCGTAGCTGAAAAACAGTTTAGCCTTTATTTCAAAGAAGCTGATCGCCAAAGAGGCGTGACTGGTACTCAATTGTTAACTCTCTTGGAAACAAGACTTGATAACGTTGTTTACAATCTTGGTTTCGCAGCGTCTCGCAGAGAAGCTCGTCACCTCGTTAAGCACAATCATTTTACAGTAAACGGCAAGAAAACAAATATCCCAAGCTACAATGTGAGCAAGGGTGATATTGTTGAAGTGAAAGAAGCAAGTCGTGCAATGACTAAAATCATGGCGTCTATCGAATCAGTTAAGAAGAGAGAAATGCCATCTTGGTTGGATGCGGATCATGCTCATTTCAAGGGTACGATCAAGGATCTTCCAGCAAGAGACAATGTAACGTTGCCAATCGAAGAAAACATGATCGTTGAGTATTACTCAAGATAATAGGGAGCATCTGATGCAAGAACATTACTATAAATTCTGGCGTGACCTCATTAAGCCAAAAGGTTTTGAAGTTGATCGTGACTCTTTAAAAGAAGATTACGGTCGTTTCATTGTTCGCCCTCTTGAGCGTGGTTATGGCGTTACTCTTGGTAACTCACTCCGCCGAATTCTTTTGAGCTCAATGATGGGTTCAGCTGTTTCAGCTGTGAAATTTGATGGAGTTCTCCATGAGTTCTCTACCATTCCAGATGTTATGGAAGACGTAACTGACATTATTTTAAATTTAAAAGAAATTCGTTTTAAACAGTTCTCTCCAGAGCCACTTACTTTGCGCATCGTAAAGAATGGTCCAGGAACAGTAACTGCTAAAGACATTCAAGTTTCAGATAAAATCGAAATTTTGAATCCTGATCAACACATCGCTACTCTTGGTGACAATGCTAAGTTTAGTGCTGAAGTGATCGTAAGCTACGGTCGTGGATTTGTTCCAGCAGACGAAGCAAATCAAAACTTGGCAATTGGCTTTATCGGTGTTGATGCGCTTTACAGCCCAATCCGTAAAATCAATTACAATGTTTCAAATGCGCGCGTTGGACAAAGAACAGATTTCGACGCTTTAGCAATGGAAGTTTGGACTGACGGATCTTTGAAACCTGAAGAATCAATTTCTTTGGCTTCAAAAATCTTGAAAGAACAACTTCAGATCTTCCTCACTTTCGACGAAAGCATCGAACCAGATGTTGAGCACGAAGAGAAGAAGAGCCCACAACTCAATGAAAACTTGTTCAGATCAGTTGATGATCTTGAGCTTTCGGTTCGAAGCGCAAACTGCTTGAAAAACGCAAACATCCGATTCATTGGTGAGCTCGTATCAAGAAGTGAAGCTGAGATGCTGAAAACTAAAAACTTCGGAAGAAAATCTTTGAACGAGATCAAAGAAATTTTGTCTGAAATGGGTTTGAGCCTTGGAATGAAAATTGACGGATGGCCACCAAATGGTTGGGATCCAAATATGAGCGCGGCTAGAAAAGACGCGTAATTTTTTAGATATTTACTGGAGCCTTAAATGAGACATAGAGCGAGAGTTAGTACATTCGGAAGAAAAACTGGTCCAAGAAAAGCATTGCTTCGTGGCCTTGTGAATTCTTTAGTTGAGCATGGTCGTATTAAAACGACTCTTGCGAAAGCAAAAGAAATTCGCCGTCACGTTGAAAAAGCGGTTACGACTGGTAAAAAAGGTACTTTGCACGCAAGAAGAATCTTGCTCGCGAAATACCCTAATGATGCAACTGTAGCTAAGATCATGTCTGATTGGGCTCCAAAAATGGCGACTCGTCCAGGTGGATACACTCAGATTTTGAAAATTGGTCAACGTCCTGGTGATAAAGCTGAAATGGCTTTCATTCAATTCGTTGGTCATGAAGTTAAAAAGGCAGATGCAGCAGAGAACAAAAAACTCACTCAGCAAAATACAAAATTGGCTGCGAAAAAGAAAAAGCATCGCCGTACTCTTCAAAAAGATGCGAGAAAAGTTTCTCGTCTACACAACTAGATTTCTTGGCCCAATTTTCCGATTGGGCCTTTGTTTTTCTCGCCGCTTAGTTCATTCTTCTAGATCAACAGAGGTATAAGTAGTGAAAGCAATCATACAAGGTGCAGTTTGCGTTGTAGTGATTGTTCTGGCCGTCTATTTTACCTACCAACATTTTAGTCCAAATTTAATCGTTAATCGTCCCTCTGAAAGCATTCAAATTTTGAAGCGTTTGGAGACCGAGGGTGTTCCTGCGTTTACAACTGCCACGCTTGATGGTGGGACTTTTAAGAGTTCTGAGATCACCGGTAAAGTGATGATCGTCAACTTCTGGGCGTCTTGGTGTAATCCCTGTGTGACGGAGTATCCGTCTTTGCTCAAGCTTGTTCAAAATTATAAGGGCGAAGTGATCTTACTTGCGATCTCGATGGATGAAGAGAAAAAAGATATCGAGAGCTTTTTGAAGGCCTTTGGTTTTGATAAAGATTCAGTTAGAATTTTGCGTGATCCTGACAAAAAAGTATCTGATTTATTCGGTGTTCAAAAACTCCCAGAGAGCTTTTTGTTTGGTCGTGATGGCAAATTGATTCGTAAAATTGTTGGCGTTGAAAATTGGTATAATCCGAACTCTCTCGCTTACTTTGATTCACTTATAAAGAAATAGACATGCGTGACTTTAATGTTATCCGTCTCTTCATTTTTGGGTTGATTCTCCTTTTTTCCATTCGAGAGCATTTGGAGTGGAAGAAATTTAATCGCGTTCGTATTGACGCAAAAAATATTGAAAAACGATCAGATGGTTGGGTTTGTTTTGAAGACTATAAGTCGGCAACGATACCTCGAAAAGTACGTTTGCGAACAGGTGCCTGGAAGGGGCTTGGTCTCAGATTCGGCTTAGGAATCATCTATATTTTCGGCGCACGCCACCACTTTAACGACTACAAAACCCTAGGCGCACTCGGTATGTTTTTGAGCTTTTGGCCAGCGGCGGTCTTCTTTGTATGGGCGGCCTTCTTTTACCGTAAAATTCATATGCACAAAGTTTTGTTAGAGTTTGGCGATTGTACGGCAGGTGTTGTGGCTGCTGAAAGTAAAGAGTCGATCCTTTTGTACAAGAGAGTTGAGTATGCATTTGTCGACAAAAACATCGAGGTTTATCGAGGCCGTGAATATGTCGTGAATGAAACTGTCGTCACATATGACAAATTCTTCAGTGTCTTGTATTTATCTGAAAACCCAAATTTTAGTATTCGGCTTCCTTCAGATTTAGCGATGATCGAATAAGCTGGTTTGTTAGACTGTGAGGACGGCAATGTCTTCCTCACAGTCTAACGGATCAGGCTTGAGTGATTTCGGATTACGGAATTTTGTATTTAGCTTTAAGCTCAGGGACGGTGGCTTTCCACTCTTGGTCCCACTTGATTCCCATTAGAATTGGGAAGCGCTTACTTAAGGTGTAGCCTTCGATAATTTTATCGAAAATTGGTCCTACTAATTCAGGTTGAATTGCGGTGATTGCCATGAGGCCACTACCTAAGATCCCTGCTGTTGCTGGTGATAGATATTGTGCTAGTTCGAAGCCTTTTACTCCTAGTTCTCCTAGGAAAGAGGTGTCATAGCCGGTGATTACGTGGGTGATGTCGTGCACGTGTCCCGCCCGAAGCCAAATGTAAGACAAAATATCTTTTCCTTTGAATGGGGAGATGAAGTTGAGCTCAAGATTGTTCTTTTTCATGTGGGTGGCGTAGATGTGGCCAAAACTATTCTCTGGTAATACTAGCAATTCGTCGATAGTAAATGGCTTTGGCGTATACCAAGATTCGTAGAGCTCTTTGAAGCGCGCATCACCTAAAAGATTCTTTTCTAAAGTTTTCAGAATATTTGGGTCTTTTGTGTAGCACTCATACATATCTTGTATAGGTGGAACCTCAGCTGGATTTTTCATGAAACGTAGGAGAGGTTCTGTTATTCCGGCTTCCCAAATATTCATTGTTAAAATCCAAACTGCTTTTTAAGATCGTTGAGTTTCTTTTTGCCAAGATCTTCGACGGCTTTCTTTTGGTCTCCGCCGGCTTTGTTTTGTCCAGCAGTGACGTCGGCCTTTGCTTTGTCGATTTCGGCTTGTTTACTTCCGAGTTCACCTTTGATTTGGTTTTGTTCACTTGTCACTTGTGACATGAGTTTACTG